>JAFBAP010000106.1 GCA_019247695.1 Verrucomicrobiota bacterium
GGAAGAGTTGTGAGTTCGGAGTTCGGAGTTCGGAGTTCGGAGTTCGGAGTTCGGAGTTCGGAGTTCGGAGTTCGGAGTTCGGAGTTCGGAGTTCGGAGTGGCATCCTGGGGGGTAGGTGCGAATGTCAAGTTCACAGTTGCCCAGGGTTTCTTAATCTGTGTCAATCTGTGTAATCTGTGGATGTATTCTCTTTTCTGCGTTCTTCTGCGTGTTCTGCGGATCATTTCGTTTTCCGGCCGGGTGAGCGTGCACCTCGGGGGAGATCGGACCTGGTTCTACGACGCCTCCGAACCCCGAACTCCGAACGCCGAACCTCGCCCGTTACCCGTTACGCTCCTTGCGTGCGAGCAGGGTGTACGAGGCCATGAATCCGCCTAACGTCCACAGCACAAGGTTCAGGAAACCCAGGTAGACAGGGGTGGCATCATTGAACACCGTGCCGTTTTTAAGGCGTGTGTTGTAGATCGAGCGGTACCACTGGTTGATGTTCTGGTAGGCTATCGTGTAATCGCGGGCCAGTTCGCCCGAGATGGATTGTCCCAGGATGAAGCTGGAGTCGGCGATTCGCTCCGCGGCGAAGCTTGGGAAAAGCTCGCTGACGACAAGCACGGAGGGCGGCATGTCGCTGGCGGCCACGGTGAAACCGGAAAACAGGATTTGTGGAATCAGGATGATGGGCACGAGCATCACCGCCTGAAGCGGCGATTTGGCCAGGTTTGAAAGCGTCAGGCCGATTCCGGTCGCCGCAAAAGCCAACCCGATGAGGCTGCCCAGCTGCAACGGCCAGAGCGCGGCCGGCTTGCCCCCGGCAAGGGTCAGGACGAGAAAAAGCAGGATGACCTGCAGGGACGTCAGGCCGCCCATCCAAAGGAACTTTGCCAGGAGGTAACTCCAACGGCTGAGCCCGACGAGCCGTTCCCGGCGGTAGATCGGCAATTCCCGGATAATTTCCTGGGCCGAGTTGCTGCAGCCGAACCAGAGGGTGGCAATGTAGGCGAAGAACTGGGTCAGCGGCGCCGACTGGCTGACCCAGGCCACAAGCGCACCGATCACCAGGGGTTGGCCGAGCACAATGAGCAGGTTTTTAAAATCCGCCCGGAAAATTGCAGCCTGCCTCTCCAGGAGGATGGGCAGCGAAAACGCCCGGCGAATCGGTTTCGGCAGCGTTCGAGGCTCCGTCGGTTCGCTTTTCGGGGGTGCAGGCTCAAAAGACGGGACGGTCGACGCATCCAGGTTTTGGAGGGTGTCATAAAGGTTGCTCAGGCGGGTCACCCCGAAACGTTCACGCGCAGCCTCCGGTGTTCCCTGGAAGACGATGCGGCCATCGACCAGGATCGCGATCTGGTCCATCAGGTACACGTTTTCCATCACGTGAGTGGTACAAACGACGGTGCAGCCGGTGTCGGCCAGCCCGCGCAGCAACTCCATCAGTTTAAATTCCGAAAGCGGGTCGAGGCCGGAAGTCGGTTCATCCAGGAACAGCAACGGCGGCCGGCTCAACAGTTCGACGGCCACGCTGGCCCGCTTGCGCTGGCCGCCTGAAAGCTGCTCGATCGGCAAATTGCTCCGGTCGGCGAGCCCGAGGTTCTGAAGGGTATGAGCAACCAGCGTGCGGATTTCGGAACGGGGGGTGCCGGCCGGCAACCGGAGGCGTGCGGCGAACGTGAGCGCCTCGCGCGCAGCCAGTTCCCGGTGGACGATATCGTCCTGCGGCACGTACCCGAAAAGGGCGCGCAGTTCGTGGAGATGTTCGTAATACTCGGCGCCGTCGACGAGGATTTCCCCGGAATCGGCCGGACGCAGGCCGCTCAAGGCATTCAGCAACGTCGTCTTGCCGGCGCCGCTGGGACCCAAAATCCCGATGAACTGCCCGGGCTCGGCTACAAAGGAGACGTTCTTGAGGATGGGAGGGTTTTGGCCCCGCTTGACGACCAGGTTTTGAGCCACAATCCGGCCCACGGACAAGCGGTAAGTCCGGACCAGCTGGCGGCCGTCAAAAACAAAACAGAAAGGCCCGACCTGAACCTGGTCGCCGATGACCAGGTCATGCGCATCGAATCTGCGCCCGTTGACAAACGAGCCGGCTTTGCTGTGCAGGTCCGTGATCCGGAACCCATGCGGTCCCTGTTCAATCCGGGCGTGCTGCCGGGAAATTGCGACGTCATTCAGCTGGACGTTGGCCTCCTCACTCCGGCCGATGACAATCGGTTGGTCAAGCGGGATCGCGTTGGCCAGCTTGCCTTGCACCCGCATCCGGCCGCGCCCGGCTTCCGTCTGTTCGCCCGGAACCCCATCCGCCGAGGCTTGAACGCCGAACCCCAGGATGACGGGACCGAGCGTGATGCGGTCGCCCGATTTCAGTTCGGTGCGTCCGCCAATCTTGACTTGATTGACTAACGTGCCGCGCTGGCTGCCAAGGTCCTCGATGAACCAGTTGTCGCCGTCCCGTACGAGCCGGCAATGGCGGCGCGAGATTTCGGGGTGCACCAGCACCAGGTCGGCCTCGACCGCGCGACCAATGACGCTCGTTTGAGAAATTGAAAGGGTACGCGGCGGTAGGCCACTAACGATTGAGAGCTGCGTTTCCAATCTTCATGAGCACAATCTTCCTGAGACGAAACATCGTCGAGCAGAAATTCAGGCACCTGCCACTTAAAGACTCTGAAATCCCGGCCACAAAAGTCATTGCCGAGCGCAGCATCCTGTTGCATCCATTAAGAGCCGTCAGGGGCCATGGATCGTAGACATGCGAACCCCGCCAGGGCAGGAATGCAGCAACGGTAGTATGCTTTACATTGCCGTGGTGCTCTGACGGCCTTTTTTCGATGTCCCGGCGAGCCTGGCTCGCCCCGTTAAAAAGGTCTTGATTTCAGCCCGACACAGACTTAGACACCCACCCATCGGCCCCGGCGAGGCTTTACCGGCGGCAACGCTCCGAGGTTGGTGATGGTCAGGTTTCTCCTCACGCTTGCCCTTTTATGCGCTCTAGGAACGGTGGGTTTCGGTTATTTCAACCGGGCGAAGTTGGGCCGTTTGGTCCAGGATCTGGCTTCCGTCCGCCAGGAGAACGACCGGACAAAAGCGGCCATGGCACAGCTGCAACAGCGCTTTAAAGGCGGCGAGGAACGCCAGGCCGGCGAGCTTAAGATCATGCAGGATCAGCAACAAAAGCTCACCGCGGATCTTACCGCCACCAAGGCGCACCTGAGCAGGGCAACCGAACAACTGGATCTCCGGGACAAGGAAAATAAAGCGCTCACGGCAGCTTTGACGCAGGCAGGACAAAATATCGAACAAAAACAACGGGCGGAAAGTGAACGCAACGCCTTGGCCGGCCGCCTGATCCGGGTCGAAGACACGCTCAACCAGTTCCGCCTCAACCTGGAGGCGACACCAGCCGCAAAGGGTAAGCCGAAGGCGGGACTGCCCGTTGAGGGAACGATCATTTCAATGAACCCGGGCGCTCAAGCGTTGACCATCAGCCTCGGCAGCGATGCGGGCCTGGCGCCAAACGCGCGCCTGACGGTCCTGAAAAACGGTGTAACCTTGAGCCAGTTACGCGTCGTCTCCGTGGAGAAAGACAGTTGTGTCGCCGAATTTATCTCGGCAGCGCCGGAAAACTTTTCCAAAGTCGCCGTCGGCGATCCTGTAACCCTGGCCATACGATAGATAAAGTACACGATGAACAGAGTGCTCCTCGTTCTCGGCTGGATGGCTTTGCTGACCGCGTGCCAGACGCCGCAAGACGACAGAACGACAGAACAACGGAAACCGCAATTCGGACAGCCGGAAAGCACGATTCCTTGGAACAAACCGGAATCATGGGAACAGGCAGGTTCGCTCGGAGCGATGCCCGGTCTCACGTCGCCTCATTGATTGAAAGTCCTGGTTTTCCGGGGAGGGGCCCTTGGGGATTTGATCCTTACCCTTCCTGTCCTGGCCTCGCTTCGGAGGGGGTATGCGGGAGCCGGCCTTCGCTTGTTTGGGGTGATGCCCCAAGCACGCCTCAGCCGCCCCGTCGCAGCCGGGGTTTATGACCTCGACGCCGCCGGGATGGTGCCGCTCTTTGTCGAGAACGGCGGCAAGCCGGACGCCGCGTTACTTGAAGCCGTCGACGGTGCGGATCTGGCCCTGAGTTATCTCTCGGATCCGGCGGGCGTCCTCGGCTCCAATTTGCGGCGCTGGGGCGTAAAGCGTCTCGTTGCCGGCCCTTACCGCATGGATGAACACGGACCGCATGCGGTTGAACAGTTGGCCGCGCCGCTGGCCGGCCTTGGCCTCCCGCTTGTCTGCCCCTTTCCGAGGGTCGAATTTCCGAAACCCGGGGCTCAGTCTGAAGGGGCCGGCCTTGCCTTGCACCTGGGGAGCGGTTCCAGCCGGAAGAACTGGCCTTGGGAGCGGTGGCGGCGGCTGATTGAAAAGCTGCAGGCGGAAGGCTTGGCCCGCCACGTTGCCCTGGTAAGCGGGGAAGCCGACCAAGGGCCGACCAAGGCATTCCTGTCCGGGTGGCGCGGCGGCCGGGTGGACGTCTGGGATCGGCTCCCCTTGCCCGAGCTTACGGGCCGGCTGGCCGCTTGCGCAGCTTTCTTCGGGCACGACTCCGGGATTTCTCACCTGGCAGCCGCGGCGGGCGCCCCGGTCCTGGCCCTTTTCGGTCCCACCAATCCCCGCGTTTGGGCGCCGCGGAGCCCGCGGGTACAGGTGGTCGTATCGCCGTCCGGGCAGATGCAGGGGCTCGCCGTGGACGATGTGCTGGAGACGGCGCGAACCATGTTCTGAACGCCCCCACCGCCACGCGCGCAAGTTGGCAAGTTAAGAAAATGTGAAACATTGGCCGCGGCGGCGACAAATGAAGTCCGGCCGTCCACACGTTCTGTATGCGACTGTCTCGTAAGATTGAAAAACTCTGGACGGGCGAATTCCTCGATAGCGCCGTCGATGCTTTCCACCGTTGGCGTCACCCGCTCGACGCCAAAAGCCTGGTTCAGAAAGTTGACCTGGCGAAGTTAGACCTGATCCGCGCCAAGTACGAAATCCAGGGCGAACGGGTAGCCTGGCCGAAGTACGTCAACGCCGAACACTGGTTTAACAAAGCGATCGGACAGGTGCGCGAGTTGCATCTTGACCGCGGAACCGGCAAGACCATTCTCGACCTGGGCAGCGGCGCGGGCTATTTCCTGTTCACGTGCAAACAAGTCGGACACGACGGGCTTGGGTTGGACCTGCCGGAGCCGGCTTATTTCGGCGAGATGTTCGATCTGCTCGGCCTTAAGCGGGTCATCTGGCGCATCAACCCACACCAGCCCTTGCCTGATCTCGGCCGGAAATTCGATCTGGTAACCGCTTTCGCGATCTGCTTCAACGGGCATAACAGTGACCAGGTCTGGGGTCCGGCCGAATGGGAATTTTTCCTGCGCGATTTGGAGACCCGTTTTCTCAAGCCCGGCGGTGAAGTCTTTCTGGCATTGAATCCCGAGCCTTACGGCCACTTCACCCCGGAGTTGGAACGTTATTTCCGCGCCCGCGGCGGGTCGATCCACCGCGGAAAGGTGAGGTTGAGCGGAAACGCCGGGTAACAACCTTCGGGTGCCGCTCCCGCCTGTTCTCCGGGTTATCCGAAGGAGGCACCGTCGAGAAGCGGTTGCTCAAAGCCTCACCGTAGCGTACAGGAGGTGGGCTTTACTTTCGAAACGAACGTTGCTTTGGCATGAGCTTTTCTCCTCGGACCTCAGGTCCGCCTCAACGGTTTGCCGGCCTGACGCGCTGGCTGGCGAATTTGATTGCGCATCGAACCGGAGTGCTGGTCACCCTCGCACTGGTGGTCGCCGCGTCCGCACTCTACGTGACGGTTACTCGCAGGAACCTCGACTCGGAAGTGCTCGACCTTCTGCCCGCGCAATTTCCGTCGGTGCAGGGCCTTAAGATTTTCAACAACGAATTCTCCCAGGCGCGCCAGATGGTGTTTGCGTTCGTGGCCGACGAAGGCCACCAGGACGACATCGAGCCGTTCAAGGAACACTTCATGGCGGAACTCAAGCAGCAGCCGTGGGTGGTGCGGACCTTCGACCGGATCCCGCTGGAAACCGACGACGGCTTGAAAGAGGTGCAACGGCTCGTGCCTGTCCTGCTCCTGAATCTGCCCCCGGATCAGTTCAAGGACGCCATGAAACTCCTGGAGCCGCAAGCCATTCAGGAACGGCTTGCCCGGCTCCGTGACACGTTGACGGGCGATTCGATCCGGTCCCAAATCGAGGTGCAGGTGGATCCGCTCGGGTTGTTCAGCCGGGCCATGAAGCCTTTCGGGGAAAGTTCCGCGATGGACCAGGGCAGTTCCCTGACTTCGCCGGACGGCCTCCTCCAATTGGCGCTCATCATTACCAATCAGCCCGGACTCGGTCCCAGGGAGTGCCAGGCCGTGATGGACCAGCTGAATGCCTTCAAGGCGCGCATGCTGGCTGAGTGGACCGGTTACAAACCGAAGGTGCTGGTGACGGGCCGCACCGCGTACGTGGCCGAGATCTCCCGCAGCATGGATCACGACGGCATCATGAGCTCGACCCTCTCGATCCTGATCGTGAGCGGGTTGTTTTACCTCGCGTTCCGGCGGTTTTTGCCCCTGGTCGCGATTTGCCTGATCCTGGGACTGTCCGCGTTGTCCGCCCTGGCGATGGGCATGCTGGTATTTCGGAATCTGAACATGATCGCCATCGGGTTCTGCTCGATCCTGGTCGGTCTGGGCGTAGACTTCAGCCTCCTGCTGTTCGGCCGGTACCTGCAGGCCCGCCGGGCCGGCGATGACCATGCACGGGCGGTTTTTGTCTCCGTACGCGATATCGGGGCGGCCGTCTTTTACGTCGTGGTGACCACGGCCATCGGCTTCATGGCGCTGAGTTTCAGCAAGAGTTCGGGCTTCGCGCAGCTCGGCACCCTGGTGGCTTTCGGCGTCGCGTTCGCCGGCCTGTACATGACCCTGTTCCTGTTCATGTTTTTCAAGCGGGTCCGGCCGGCGACCGGCACCGACTTTTTACTGGCCGGCGCCACCCGGTACGTCGAAAGCGTTTTTCGCCGGCCGGCGCCGTTGCTGGCCGTATCGGGCACGATCCTGGGGATTGCGGCATTGATCGCGCTCCTGCCCGTGGTCCCGCTCGAGTTTGATACGAACCCGCGATCACTGGAGCCGAAGCGAAGCCAGGCCTCCATCGCCTTGCGTACGATCGCCGACAAACTCAACCAGGAGGCAGACCCGGTCACGATCGTCATCGACGCGCGCGATCCTCAGACTTTTCACGATCGCTGGGAAAAGCTCACTGATGACCTGAGTGCCGCTCAAAAGGCGGGTGAGATCAAACGGTTCAGCACGCCCGTGGCCCTGGCGCTTTCGCCCGGACGTTTTGCCGAGAATCGGACGTACCTGCAGGGCATCGACCTCGGCGCGGTAACCCGGAACGTCCGCGCGACCCTCGATCAGAACGGGTTCGACCCTAACGCCTTTGAATCGGTGTTCGGAATCCTGCAGCAACTCGACGCGCAGAAGCACCAAACGGGTCTGCCTGACTGGTCGCAGTTGTTTCCGCAAAGTTCCAGCTGGTGGTTCTTTATCGACCGGTACTTTTCCGATCGTCCGACGCGTGCCGTCGGTTTTGTTTATCCGGACCACCCGCTCCGCACCGAGGCTGAGCAGAAGCAGCTGCTGGAGCTGATTCACCGGTCGGATCCCGATGCGATCGTCACCGGTTGGAGTTTTACGCTGTTTGATCTGATCCCCTGGGCCGAGGGCGAACTCGTCACGTTCACGACGGGCGTGGGCATTACCATTCTGGTGCTGCTCTGGATCGTGTACCGGCGCTTGTCGCTATGGCTGATTCACGCCTCCGCCCTCCTGTTCTCCATGCTGGGCATGATCGCGTCCCTCAAGCTGATGCATTTGCCGATCAACCTGCTGAACGCGCTGGCCTTTCCGCTGGTACTTGCGATCGGGGTTGATTACGGCATCCAGTTCCTGGTCGTAAGCCGGCGTGAGGGTGACCTGAAGGAAAACCTGGCCAATGTCCTGAAGCCGCTCTCGATCTGCGGCCTGGCAACCGTTGCCGGGTTCGCCGTCCTGATTCCGGCTCAAAACCCGGCGCTCAGCGGGCTTGGCGTGGTCTGCACGACGGGCGTCGTTTGGTGCGTGTTGAGCACCTTCTTTTATATGGTGCCGGCCTTTGCGCTGCTTCAGCGCAGGCGCGCCGCCAGGCCGGTTGCGGACGCGATTGTGCGGGTGTAGGGGCCGAAAGCCGCTTGTAGGCGCAATAACGACACCAAAACCAAGCGCCACTGCGGCCACTGTCAGTAAAGTGGTCCGGAACCTGCCGTGCGCTTTTGACAGGTTTTTGGGGCCATGCTAGCCTCGCGGGGTCCGGCGTGGAGGGAGCCCTAGACGACCAACCGCGTTGGTGCTCCCTGTGAGTTCACTGCTTTACAGTCAAGTCCTGGTGTTGAACCGGCTCTGGCAAGCCGTTCACGTGTGCTCCGCGCGCCGAGCTTTCATATTGTTGTACCAGGGCAGCGCACAGGTGGTGTCGACCGATCCGGCCAACGAATATGCCACGCTGGATTTTCCGGAATGGCTGCGGCATTCCCAGGACTACAGGGGCGGTGATGTGGTCGGAACCGTGGCGCGACGGGTGCGTATCCCGAAGATCATCGTGCTGCGCACCTTCGACCGGCTGCCCAAAAAAGACGTAAAATTCAGCCGGCAGAACGTCTTCGAGCGTGATGGCCACACCTGCCAGTATTGCGGTTCCCGGTTTGAGCGGGCCGAGCTTAACCTTGACCACGTGGTGCCGCGGGACCGGGGCGGCCAGACGAATTGGGAAAACGTGGTTTGCTCATGCGTCCGGTGTAATACGCGCAAGGGCAACCGCCTCCCGCATGAAGCCAACATGCGGTTGCTGCGGGTGCCGCGCAAACCGCGCTGGCATCCTCTCAGCGCGTTTGCGCTCGAGCCTCAGCATGATGCGAGTTGGCGCAAGTTTGTCGACGTCTCCGTCTGGCGGGTCGAACTGGGCGATGCGGCCTAAACGGTAACGCGTAACGCGTAACGGGTAGCGGGTAGCGGGTAGCGGGTAGCGCGTCACGGGTGGAGGAGATGAGCGGCGGCAAGCCCTTGGAACGAAAACCGCTTGCTCGGCAGTGCTCCCGGCATAAAACTGCTTTTGGCCCTGATGATCCCGCAGATTCGAAAGCTCAAGTACGCGCAACCCTTTGTCGCCTTCTACCTCGAGTTGTCCAGTGGCCGGGTGATTAAGGTTGCCACCCCCGACCACATCGCTTTGGCTGAAGCCGGCCCGGGCCAGGTAGTTGTGCTCGACGATGACGGCACCTGGACTGCTTTGAGCGGTCTGCACCTGGCCAGCGTCGCGACTAATGATCCCCGGCCCAGGCGCCAGAACGGGCAAAACGCGTGAGGTACCCCTTCCGCGAGGCCCAACCGAGCCGCCCGGCCACCCCGCTACGCGTTACCCATTACGCTTATTGAAGGCGGAGATGGCCCGATCGGTTTCGCGACGTTCCGCTTTCTCCTTCAGATCCTCGCGTTTATCGCTGTGGGTTTTACCCTGGCCCAGGCCGAGTTCGAGTTTGACGCGATGGTTCTTCCAATAAAGCCGGAGCGCCACGAGGGCTTGACCTTTTACGGAGCTCGCTTCGAACAGCCGTGCGATCTCGGCCTTATGCAACAGGAGTTTGCGCCGGCGTTTCGGCTCGTGCTGTTCATGGCTCGCCCGCACGTACGGCTGAATGTCGGCGTCATAAAGAAACACGCCGTCCGGCTCAACCCTGGCGAAGGCGTTGTTCAAGTTGGCTAAACCCGCCCGGATCGATTTGACCTCGGTACCCTTCAGCTCGATACCGGCTTCGATCTTGTCCGTGATCCGGTAACTATGGTAAGCGCGCCGGTTGCTGGCAATCTCCGCTGACATGCCGGGAAGGATGCTCGATCACTCCAGGTCGGGCCCGGCTTGCGGGGAAGCATCGATTTTGAGTTTGCCCTCGATGATTTCCTTAAAGGCAATGTCGGCGTGCGACATGCGAGGACCCACTTCGACCAGCGGTTGCCGGCCATTGCTGAGTTGGCGTACTCGTTTTGAGACCACGTTAACCAGGACCGCCGTATTCGGGATGATCTTGGCAGCTTCCTCGAGCAAATGACTGGACATAGCGAATGGAAAGGCGCAAACAAAAAATACCCACGCAGGGAAACAGGAAAACTGCAGGCTAAAACTGCCCCTGTCAAGGGCGCATCGGCGGAATGCATCCGCCCGGCGTGCCGCCCTCAGCTGAATGGCTGCGGAATAAGTGCCCCCGCTGCCGCGTCCAGTCCCTTGCGGGGTCTAAGGTTCGGCGCCCGCCCCCGGCTGAGCCGGCGTCGTCTTGCCGCCGGCCTGATCCCGATCACCACTGTTACCGGGGGTTTGGGTTCGCGATTCCGCCGGTGCCGCGTCTTTCTTTTTCGTCTCGTTGAAAACGGGGAGATAATCGTACGTCGGATAATATTCGGTGCGGAACGCGCCCCAGACGCCTTTCTCAAAAGCCAGATTCACCTCACGAAGTTTTTCCGGGGGCAGCCGGAGGGTGATGACGTGTCCGATCCCCATGACGATGTGGTACGACAGAATCTCGACGCCCGGAGGCGGAAAGTTGCGGCGAAATCCCGTTTGGTCAAGGTGGCGATTAATCTCGTCGAGGGTTTTTGACTGGTCATGCCGTAGGAAAACCGTGAGCATGATCTTGCCGTCCGATCCCGGTTCCTGGGCGGAAAGTGGGGTTGACGGCAGAGCGGCGAGCAGCGCAAGGGCGGTTAGAAACGGTTTCATCAACCAGGTTCGCACGCAGACGATGGATCGTGAGTCCCGGCCGTGGCGCCGTTGGGGTCTTCCCAAAGCGGGGCGTCCTCGCTGCCCTCAGGACCGCCCCCGGTCCCGGGCACGTGGCGCACGTAATTTGACCCGAAGTTTTTTCGGAATTGCGGGAAAGTGCCGTTTTCGATCGCAGCCCGGATCTGGGCCATGAGGTTCAGGTAGAAATGCAGGTTGTGGATGGTTATAAGGCGGAGACCTAAAATCTCCTCAGCCTTGATCAGGTGCCGGATATATCCGCGGGTGAAGTCGTGGCACGTGGCGCACGCGCAACCCGCTTCGATCGGACGCTCGTCCGTCCGGAATCGCTGGTTTTTCAGATTGAGCGTGCCTTGAGCGGTGAAGGCGGTGCCGTTCCGCGCCAGCCGCGTCGGCAGCACGCAGTCAAACATGTCAACCCCGCGCGCGACCATCTCGACGATCTGGGGCGGGGTTCCCAAGCCCATCGCGTAACGCGGCTGGTCTTTCGGAAGGAAGGGCACGCTCTGTTCGACCGCGCGCATCATCGCGGGTTCGGGTTCGCCGACGCTGACGCCGCCGATCGCGTAGCCGTCGAAGGATTGCCCGACCAGTTCGCGGGCGCTCCGCTCCCGTAATTCCGGATAAACGGACCCTTGCACGATGCCGAAAACCAGGGGATGGCGGGCCGGATCCGCCCGGTCCGCCCACTCCCGGCAGCGCCGGGCCCAGCGCAAGGTGCGTTCGAGGCTGGCCTCCGCGTACGCTCGTTCGCATGGATAGGGCGGGCACTCGTCAAAAACCATCGCGATGTCAGACCCTAGGGCGGTCTGGATTTCCATCGCGATTTCCGGACTCAGGAAACAGGGACGCCCATCGATGTGGCTGCTGAAATGGACGCCTTCCTCCTTGATCCGCCGCAACCTGGCCAATGAGAAAACCTGGAAACCGCCGCTGTCGGTAAGGATCGGGCGCTCCCAACCCATGAACCGGTGCAGGCCATCAAAATGTTCGATGACCTCCAGGCCGGGCCGCAGGAAAAGATGGTACGTGTTTCCCAGGATGATCTGCGCGCCGAGTTCACGCAGTTCGGCGGGACTGGTGGCTTTCACGGTGCCCTGAGTACCGACGGGCATAAACACCGGGGTCTCAATCGTACCGCGGGGCATCTGAAGCCGGCCGCGACGCGCCTGCGAGCATGGGTCGGTGACCAGCAGTTGAAACGCCATTCGGGGAGAGTGTCGGGTGTCGGGTGTCGGGTGTCGAGTAAAGTTCGGGGTTCGGAGATGGTCTTCCCGCCGTGGTCACCGCGTGAACTCTTCCACTGCACTCGACACCCGACACCCGGCGCCCTACACTGGCGGATGTTCCACGTTGGCGAGCATCTGTCCAAAACCGGCGGTTTCGACCTCAAGGCCCTTATGGTCGAGCCCGAAAGCAAGATTTCTCTTACCAAGGATTTCGATCCCGGTTACACGGGCGACTACAAGGATAAGGGCGACGCGGAGGCGGCCACGCTGCACAACGTCCAGCAACTTGCCACGTTCCAGGACATCCTCTACGCCAGCCGCACCTACGCGCTCCTGATCGTTCTCCAGGCATTGGACGCGGCCGGTAAGGACAGCACGATCAAGCACGTCATGTCCGGGGTAAACCCGCAGGGCTGCGACGTCCATAGCTTCAAGTCGCCCAGCGCGGAAGAGCTCGGCCACGATTACCTTTGGCGTTCCGTCAAAGTGCTGCCTGAACGGGGGCGCATCGGGATTTTCAACCGTTCCTATTACGAGGAAGTGCTGGTCGTTCGTGTGCATCCGGAATTCCTGGCCGCGGAGCATCTGCCGCCGACTGATCCGGATACCTCCCTCTGGAAACAGCGTTTTCAGGAAATCAATAACTTTGAACGCCACATCGTCGATAACGGCATGATCGTGCTCAAGTTCTTTCTGAACGTCTCAAAGAAAGAGCAGATGAAGCGATTTCTGGCCCGGATCGACGACCCGGAGAAAAACTGGAAGTTTTCGGCCGCGGACCTTCGGGAAAGGAGATACTGGGACGACTACATGGACGCTTATGAGGACATGTTCAACCACACGAGCACCGCTGCCGCGCCCTGGTTCATCATCCCTGCCGATCACAAGTGGTTTACGCGCCTGGCGGTGTCGCAAATCATCGCCGAAACGATGGCGAGCCTGAGTCTCGCCTACCCGAAGGCTACGCCGGAACAACTCGCGGCGCTCCGGAAGGCCAAGGACGAGCTCGAGGCCGAGAAGAAGGCCTAATACCATTCCGACGGCCATGGAGGTAAAACAATGCTTTCTGCCGCCCCTTCAGCAAATCCAACCCGGCGGGCGGGCGTTTGTTAGGGAGGGCGTACAGGCGTGACGCCTTAGGAGGGCTCGATCGTGATTTTACGGTTACCCAGGGGGTAAAGCCCTGGGCTAAGTTCCCCCGGCCCGTTGCGCCTAAGACGGATTTAACGCCGTGCGGAGCATCCGGCAGCACCTCCTCCCGCCGGAATTCTACCGAACTATCTGTGTAAATGGTATAACAGAGAACGCTCGGTCACCCGGGACCGAACCCCGAACTCTTCCTCTTCCCGCCGTGGTCGCCGTGTTCCGCCGTGGCGCCGTGTGATTCTCCTCCGCTGTGCCCGCCGTGTGACCGAACTCCGAACCCCGAACCCCGAACGCCACCCGACACTCCTCACCCGTTCCCCGTTACCTGCCCGCCGGTCAGCAATTCAAAAATCTCCCGGTATCGGGCCGCGGTCCTTTGGATGATTTCGGGCGGCAGGTAAGGTGCGGGCGGGGTTTTGTCCCAATCGAGCGTGTCGAGGTAATCGCGGAGAAACTGCTTGTCGAGGCTGACGAGCCTGGAGCCGGGCCGATGCTCCTCGGCCGGCCAGAATCGGGACGAGTCCGGGGTCAGGCATTCATCAATCAATGCAATCTCCCCGTCGATGAGCCCAAATTCGAATTTGGTGTCGGCGATGATGATGCCGTGGTTTGCGGCATGCGAATTTGCATCCGAGTAAAGGCCCAGGCTCAGGTCGTGCAGCTTATCGGCAGCCTCGGTACCGACCAATTCCACAAACCGCTGCCAGGGGATGTTCTCGTCATGCCCGGCCTGGGCCTTGGTGGCCGGGCTAAACAGGGGAGCCGGCAGCGGCGACCCGAGCTCCAGGCCGGCCGGCAGCGGATCACCCGCCAGCGTCCCGCGCTCGCGGTATTCGCGCCAGGCCGAACCTGCAAGGTAGCCGCGGACGACGCACTCGACGGGAAACGGTTCGGCCTTGCGGACCAGCATGGAACGGCCGCGTAACTTTTCCGGATACGCCTGCGGTTCCTCCGGGAACTCGTCAAAGTCAGCCGTCAGAAAATGGCTCGTTACGTGCGGAAAACGCTGGAACCAGAAGGCCGACAGCTGGGTCAGGATTTCGCCTTTTCCGGGTATGGGGTCGGGAAGAATGCAATCGTAAGCCGAAATCCGGTCGGTCGCGACCATCAGGAAGGAATCGCCGAGGTCAAACAACTCGCGCACCTTACCGCTGCGCACCTTCGGTATTCCCGGCAGTTCCAGGTCGGTAATGACGCTCACGCGCCAAGCTCCTCGATCAGTGACAACACTTTCGATTCGATTTCCGGCAACGCCAGTTCAACCGCCTGAAAGCCCAGGTCCGCCACGCTCCAATACTCGATGCGGTCGGCCCATTGGGGAAACTGAATCTGCATCATGCTGTGGTGTTCGTCCCTGTCCAGCGCGATCCGGCGCTGCGCCGTCTCCAGATCGTGCTCGGTCAGTTGGACACGGGCAGGTCCGGTGTGCCGAAGCTCGATTTTACGAACAGCCAGCGCGTCGATCGTGAACGGAGAAAGGTAACCCTCAACCCAATGAATCGCGAGGCCGCGCGAGACAGCCTTCCAATTCAGCCGCTTCAGTTCGGCGTAATGATTGAAGACCGCTTCCGCGAAGCGGCTGCGGTAGTAATTACCGGTGCAAACAAACAGAACCAGGCTCGTCACGTGCGTGATAAAATACAAGAAAGCCGGATGAATCAATCTCCGGCTGGCACGTGCCGGTCGCCGTGGTTGTAGAATGGGCATTTGCGCCGGGCCGCGATTGCCCGATAATCTACGTGAAAAAATGAGTTTCCAAGATTTGGGGTTGTTGGAGCCGGTGATGCACGGAGTGCAGAGTCTCGGCTACACCGATCCGACTCCCATCCAAGAGCGTTGCATTCCGCTCATCCTTCAGGGCCGTGACGTTGTCGGTTCGGCCCAAACCGGGACTGGTAAAACGGCGGCCTTTGCGTTGCCGATCCTGACTCGGCTCAGACAGCGGACCGGGGTGGCGCGGTGTCTGATCCTTGAGCCCACCCGCGAGTTGGCGGTTCAGGTTGAGACCGCCATCCAGTATTACGCCCGATTCAGCGACCTCGAGATCGGCGTGTTCTATGGCGGGGTCGGTTATCACCGGCAGAAACAGCTACTGGGGTTCGGCGTGGATGTGATTGTGGCGACCCCGGGGCGCCTTCTGGATCTGCAGCAGCAAGGCATATTGAAGCTTTCGGCCATCGAGATCCTCGTCCTGGATGAAGTGGATCGGATGGTGGACATGGGCTTTTTGCCGGACGTCCGCAAGATTGTGCAGCTTTGTCCGAAGGAGCGGCAGACCCTGCTCTTTTCGGCCACGATTCCGCCGGAAATCGAAAACCTGTGTTCGTGGGTATTAAAGAACCCGGAGATCGTCGAAATCGGTGAACGCCGGTCAGTTGCGGAGACCGTAACGCATGCTTTTTACCCGGTTGCAGCCGCACAGAAGTTTGACCTGCTGGTGGCGTTGCTGGAGCAGACCCATTACCAGAGCGTCATTGTCTTTACCCGTACCAAACAAGCCGCAGACAGCATTTCGGACCGGCTTAAAGCGTTGCGGCACTCGGTTACCGTATTGCATTCGGACCGGAGCCAGGGGGAGAGGACGGCCGCCCTGGAAGGCTTCAAGTCAGGTAAATACGAAGTGCTCGTGGCTACCGACATCGCCGCACGGGGGCTCGATATCTCGGGCGTCACGCATGTGATCAACTATGATATCCCGCTGCACCCGGAAGATTACGTCCACCGGGTCGGACGAACCGGGCGGGCCGAACGGGTGGGGGATGCCTTTACGCTGGTTACCGCCGAGGAGGCGAAGGCGATGATCGAGATCGAGAAGTTTATCGGGCAGAAGATTCCCCGGCAACGCCTGCCAGGTTTCAATTACGTGTACACGGCGTTGTTTGATGAAGGGAAGAATTTGCTGAAGCCGGTCAAGGGCGTACGGACCAGCCGCGGCTATTCCTATGGGCGGTTTGGCCGCTAGGCCGCTGGCCCGCCGAATCACGCGAAAGCCGGGCGAGGAGGTCCGCTGCTTTGTCCCGCCGGGCCAAAGGCACGGCCGATACACCGGCAGCCATCATTAATTTAACCGCCGCTGCGGCTGGTATCCAGCCGGGCGGCCTCAATAACCTGCTCCACCGCGGTTGCAATCCGTTTTTGGTGAGTCAACCGGTCGCGCCATTCGCACGGAATCTTCTCCAGGCCAAGGTGCGCACCGAGCCACGCCCCCAGCATGGCGGCTCGTCCCGCATTGTCGCCGCCGGCCTGCAGGGTGGCCAGAATCGCCCTCTTGAAATCGTCCGGGTGCCGCAGGAACGCGTGGAGTGCCGCCGGAAAACTATGCTCAAGCGGGCAGGACTGACCGAAGCTGAGGGTCGCCGGGACAACGTCCTGCTCCAGGGCCGCCAAGGCAGCCCGGCACTTTTCCTGAACTTCAGGACCGGCTTCAGGTTCCAAGGCGGTAATCCGGTCGTCGACGGCAGCCAGCGCCGGGCGCGGCTCCAGCCCTTCCAGCAACCCGGACAAAAATAAGGCGTGCGCCTTCATGTACGCAATCGTCCGCGGATTATTCTGGCAAACCCGGGTTAAGGCTTCCACCCGGTTGAGCAGGTAGGGATCGGCACGGTGCCGGACCACCAAACCGGCAAGGCGCGAAGCAGTGCCAAGGTGGTCATCATCTGCACCCTTCTGAAAATCGAATTCATCGGCCCGGTGCGTTTCGGTAAACGTGCGGTAATTGCCGATTGTTCCCCTGGTTGACTGATCAATATAACCTTGGTATAGACCCGGCTCGAACGCTTCCAGAAATCGGAGACCGAAAGCGCGCGCGTCAAAATGGCCGACCTGAGCGATGGATTCCAACAGTACCAAGGCCCCGTCGCCGTAATGGGTTTGATCCCCCGGCTTTTTACCGAAATGGTAATCGCCCTCGGCGGGCGGCTCGAACCCGCTGAGCCCCTGGAGGAAACGCTGCCTCAGGACGTCGAGATCATAAATCCAATGGGAACCCAGGGCAGCGGCATCTCCTGCCAACTGTCCCCAGAGGGCGCCGCGCAACCGCTCTTCGGGCGTTGGCTGGCTGTTCGAATCGACCGTGGTCATGCCGTTAAAGGTAGAAGCAAATTGCATCAGTGTGAATCCCGGAGTGTGATCCCCGCAAGGTGGTTGATTAAATCGGCGGGCGCATGGCTCATTTGCCTGGCGGCGTTGAATCTACCCGCCACGGCAGCGAGTTCGAAAACGGGCAAAAAACATGTTGCGCAGAACCACCCGGCTGCATCTCACCATGGTTCGCACGCTTCATCGAAATCGGGTTCATCAAAGTCGCGGCCCGCAGAGCTGTCCCGGCCATCGCATGCGCGTGCGTCCGGATCACCGCGCGCGGGATCGTCCAAATCGCGCCAGGCAGGCTCATCCCATTCGTCACGTGCGAGCGCATCCAGATCGTTGCACGCGAGTTCAGCCGGGTCGCGCCGGGTGAGTTCAGCAGGACGGCGCGCCGTAAGCTCGTCAAAAGGCCGCGGCGTCAAGCGGAGCGAACGGCGCACGGCCCCCGTGGTGCGGAGCAGCGGCCGGTACGGCCGCGCGACGGTTAGCAGGACCGCGATCCGTGGCGCCCGCGAGAGGAGGAGGATCACTAAACGCCGGGTGACGGGACGGCAGGCGGCAACAAAACACGACCAAGGGCCGGTGCGCGCGGAAAAATTGGAGGAAATTTTCCCGCCCGGACACCGGTTTACGGACGAGGAAAGGGCGGAAGCCAGCGCGCTCGGCGTCTACATGCAAAATGGTTTGTGGAAAGATGCCTATAAATATTCGACCAGGGCCGGACGGCAGCATCCCGACCGTTGGTGGCTTCACGCCGCCCGGGCCGCCGCCGCAGCGAACGTGAATCGGCCGAAAGATACGATCGAATCGGTCGACCAGGCGCTGCTGACGAACCACGGCGACGCGAACCGGCTTAACCTTTCTCAGCTGTACATGCTTAAGGCCGATGCCCTCAGCCGCCTGAACCGCAAGTCTGAGGCCATCGAAAACTTTTACAACGCGGCCCGGGTTAATCCCAAGGACCCTTACAGCTGGGCCGGAGCAGCCTGGCTTTACGCGACCGCCGAAGATAGCCGCATTCGGGACGGAGCCCGTGCGGTCTCACTCGCGATCCAAGCGGCAAGACTGAGCCGGGAGCAGGACGGGACGATCCTCGACGTGCTGGCAGCCGCATGCGCTGAGGCGCGCGATTTTTCGGCGGCCCAGCGCTGGGAGCAAAAGGCTATCCTGACCGGTGACTCCACCGACACTCCATTTTACCAGCAGCGGCTTCAAAGTTACCAGCTCGGCCAGCCCTGGCGGGCGGGGGGACGGTAAGGGGTGTCGGTCGCACGGCGGGCACAACGACTGAGTTCACACGGCGAACACGGCGAACCACGGCGACCACGGCGGGAAGAGGGGGAAGGGGTTCGCAGCGGCTCATTGGGGGCGAGTTGCCGGTGTCAAGCTCCTGTTCCGTGGATCCTTTTCTGCGTGTTCTGCGTGTTCTGCGGAGGATTCTGCAAACTTCTCACCCGTCACCGCCATTCGTGCTTCGGGTATTTGCGTTGCAGTTCCGGTTTGATCTTCGGATAGACCTCCGACCAGAACGTGGAGAGGTTCTGCGTGATTTGCATCGGCCGATGATTGGGCGCAAGCACGTGAATGAGGACCGGCACCCGGTTGGCGCAGATGTGAAGGGTCGAATTGATGCCGTAGAGATCCTGGATGCGGGCTGCCAGCACCGGGGATTGACCTTCGGTGTAAGTCAGCTTCGGGCGCCGCCCGTTCGGCAGTTCAAACCGTTCAGGGGCGAGTTGATTCAACGCCTGCAACTGAGGGGCCGAGAGCCATGTGCGCAGTACCGGCCAGACCGCGCGTTCCTTGATCTCCCGGTAACTGGTGGCGCCGTAGCAGATCTGGGTGATGAGGTACCGGCGCGCCTCGGCGTCGATCCTGTGAAGGCCGAGTTCCGGATACCAACCTGCCAGGCAGTTCAGGCGTGCGATCCATTGTTCGACCTCATGATTCCAGTGCACCAGGGTGCACCGGCCATCAAGGACCTCCTGGGCGAGCACTTCGGCGGCCGCGTCCGCTGAAGCAGGCTCACCCTTCGTGACGTGAAGCACCAGGTCCCGGAATACCTGTTCCCGCCGGCCGATCACTCGCCGGTTGGCCGGGTCAAAAGCCACCACCTCGCGATTCTCAAAATCTTCCGGGTACAATTCCTGCAGCCATTCCTCGCGCACCGCGGTAGCGAAAGAGAGCAGCACCAGCAATTCATCGTTGCGTCCCTGGATTTCGCGGATCTCGGCGGCAACAAACAGGGGGCTCTTCTGTACCACGCTTTCACGGGCAAGCACGCCGTGCCGGCGATGCACCAGGTCGCATCGCAACGTGCCCGCATCGAGCCGGCGCGCCAGGTGATCGGAAAAACCTGCCAGCAGGCATTTGCCGAGCGCCTCGGCGTCAAATGCTTCCAACGGCCGTCCGATCCGAAGCTCCTCAATTTCCGCCAGGTCCAGAAACTGGTGATAAAGTTGTTTCACCTGCTGGGCAACCGCGTAGCGGATCCCGAGGCGACGGGCCTCATCGGCCCCCTGTTTGAGCGCGAACTGCCAGGCGCGGATCAGCACGAAAAAGTCGGACTCAGCTTCATCGGCGAACAGGAGTTCGCGATCGTGGTCCATCTGGCCGTTATCAGTTTTTTTGAGTAGGTAACGCTCCTGGGTCAGCGCGGCGATCAGCGCCACGGCGCGCACACAGTCAAGTTCGTCGGCCATGATCAACATCCGGGCGTACCGCGGATGCACCGGAAACGAAAGCATGCGCCGGCCCAATGGGGTGATGTCTCCGCCGTGGCGGTGAAGGGCCCCCAGGTCCTGCAGGAGGTCAAGGGCTCGTTCCAACGAGCGCGGGTCCGGCGCCTCGATCCAGCCGAAATGCTCGATGTCCTTCACCCCGCCGGCCTTGAGGTTCAGCACCACTTCGGCCAGGTCAAGCCGCTTGATTTCGGGTAAATCCTGAGGGCGCCGGTTAAGGTGATCGCGTTCGGACCACAGCCGGACGCAGCGGCCCGGAGCAGTGCGGCCTGCACGTCCGGCGCGTTGATCCGCCGAGGCATGGCTGATCTTCTCGGTGATCAGGGTATTGATGCCGCGGTGCGCGTCGTACTTCGCGATTTTGGCCAGGCCGCTGTCGATGACAAGGGTGATTCCGTCGATGGTCAGCGAAGTCTCGGCGACGTTCGTCGAAACCACCACCTTGCGTCCGTCGTAACGGGCGACGGCCGCGTCCTGGGCCCTGTGCGAGAGGTCGCCGTGCAGCGGCAGGACGATACCGTCGAACTTCGACCGCTTGACCTCTTCGATCGTGCGCGCAATTTCGTAGGCGCCCGGCATGAAAATCAGCACGTCGCCGCCGTCGTTTTCCGCTTGGGAGAGGGCATCTGCCGCCAGTTCCCAGGGAGGCTCATCCACCACCTGCCGCTTCAGGTATTCGATCTCGACCGGAAAGGTGCGCCCCGCGGAGGTCAACAGTTCGCAGGGAGAGAGGTAAGCCTGCAGCAGATCCGTGTCGAGCGTGGCCGACATCACCACCAGCTTCAGATCCGGACGGTGGGCCTGCTGGATTTCCACCGCCCGCGCCAGCGCGATGTCACCGTAAAGGTGTCGCTCGTGAAATTCATCAAAGATAATGACGTCGACGCCTTCCAGGTCCGGGTCGCTGACCATCTGGCGCAGCAGGATGCCCTCGGTAACAAAACGGATGCGCGTCCGATCGGACGTTACGTTGTCCAGCCGGATCTGGTAGCCTACCTCCCGGCCGAGTTCGGCGCCGCGCTCCTGGGCCACGCGCGCTGCCAGCATCCGGGTGGGCAGACGGCGCGGCTGCAGGACCACGATCTGACCCTCCCCGGCCAGGCCGTAGTCGAGGATCATCTGGGGCACCTGGGTCGATTTGCCGGACCCGGTAGGCGCCTGCAGAATCAGGCGATTACTGCGTTTCAGGGCCGCAACCAGGGCCGGTTCAAGTTCAAAGATCGGTAAACTACGCTCCACGACGCGCGCAATGAACTACACCCGGGGGCGGGTGTCGAGTAGGGTTCGGAGTTCGGGGTTCGGGGTTCGGAGTTCGGTCACACGGCGGCCGCAGCGGGTTTGGCGGGCACAACGTAAGAGTTCACACGGCGAACACGGAGAGCCACGGCGACCACGGCGGGAGGAGGAGAGTTCGGGGTTCGGAGTTCGGAGCGGCAGCATGGGCTCCGCCTCTCGGTGTGAAGTCCAGCAGTTGGGATTCTTTTTCTGCGTTCTCTGCGTGTTCTGCGGATGATTTAATCTTTCCGCCGTGGTCGCCGTGGCTCGCCGTGGTCGCCGTGTGAACTCTTACGTAGTGCCCGCCACACCCGCTGCGGCCGCCGTGTGACCGAACTCCGAACGCCAAACCCCGAACTCCGAACTCCGAACTATGCTGATCGCGCTGCATAAACCATTCGGGGTGCTGTCCCGGTTTACGCCCGACGGATCGCCGAATCGAACCCTGGCGGATCTCGGGTTGCCGCGAGGGGTTTATCCGATCGGGCGTTTGGATGCTGATTCGGAAGGGTTACTGCTGCTGTCGGATGAGGCCGGCTGGAACGCCGCTTTGCTCGACCCGGAGCGCGGCCACGAGCGGGAGTATTGGGCGCAGGTGGAGCGGGTGCCGGGAGCGTCCGCCTTGCGGCGGCTGTGCGAGGGAATCGTCATCCAGGGACGCCGGACCCGGCCGGCCGAAGCCTGGATTCTGGACCCGCAACCGCAGGTGCCGCCGCGGGATCCTCCCATCCGCTTCCGTATAAACGTGCCCGAATGCTGGCTCGCTTTGGTCTTGCGAGAGGGCAGAAACCGCCAGGTACGCCGGATGACGGCGGCCGTCGGGCATCCGACCCTGCGGCTGGTCCGGGTGCGTATCGGCGGGTGCAGACTCGGCGACCTCCCTCCGGGGGAGTGGCGTGAACTGTCGTCGGAGGAACGCCGGCAGCTGGAGAGATGACGGACGATGGAAGCGTGTTATGGTCTCGGGATTTGGGCGTAGGTAGATGCGGACGATTTTCAGGGTTTTCAAATACACGGGGCGCTACCCCGTAACGGCGGCCGCCACCCTCGGGTGTGCGGCATTGAGCACGGTGATGGTGATTGTTTTTCCGGCGGTGACCCAGCGGATCATCGACGTAGGTATTCGTGGGCACCGGCCGGACCTCATCGCGCCGTTGATCCTCCTGGCGGTGCTCTCGTTTCTGATCCAGAACTCCGCCAACGCGGTCCGCATCATCCTGAACAACACGTTCGAGCAGAAGGTGATCTTCGATCTCCGCAGCGACCTTTACGATCACATCCAAAAACTGCCCCTGCAATGGTTCGAACACCGCGCCACGGGTGACATCATGACCCGCGTGCTCGAGGACGTGAACGCGGTGGAACGGGTGCTCATCGATGGAATCGAGCAAGGTTCCGTTGCCTTGCTGCAGGTGCTGATCGTCGCCGGCCTGCTTTTCTGGCGCCAGCCGTGGATCGGTTTGCTCAGCATGGTGCCGGTCCCGTTCCTGGCGGCGGGGGCTTTAACCTATACCCTGACCGCCCGCGCACGGTATGGCGCCCAGCGCCGTGCCGCCTCGGAAATGAATTCACTTCTGCACGATAACCTTTCCGGGGTGCGCCAGATCAAAGCCTACGTGCGGGAGGCGGCCGAGCACGCCCGGTTTAATGCCGCGAGTGAAAAACTCAAGGCTGCCACCCTGGTGGTGATGAAAGCATGGGCGCTTTACTCGCCGGCAATGGAATTTCTGACGTCCTGCGGCCTGGCGATCGTCACCGGGGTGGGCGGAAAGGCGGTCCTGGACGGCAGGATGGAGATCGGTGAACTGGTCGCGTGCTTGATTCTGGTCCGTTTTCTATACGAACCCATCGGCCGCCTGCACGGCTTGAACCAGATGCTGCAGGCTGCCCGCGCCGCCGGGCAGCGGGTCTTCGAAATCATCGACGAACCGGCTGAACGGGACCTGCGGCCTGACGAGAGCGTTGTCGGTGCGACCGGCAGGGTCGAGTACCGTAACGTCAATTTCGGCTATGCGCCGGACCGGCGGATCCTGCATAACGTTTCCCTGACGGCTGAGCCGGGCCAGACGGTTGCGCTCGTCGGCGCCACCGGGGCGGGCAAATCGACGCTGGTCAGCCTCTTGCTGCGTTTTTATGAATTGGCGCCGGACGGGGGCGACATTCTGATCGACGACCGGCCCATCAAATCGCTGTCAAAGCTCGCCGTGCGGCGTGCCATCGGCTTCGTCAGCCAGGAGAGTTTCCTGTTCCACGGCACCATTGCGGAAAATCTGCGTCTGGGCCGGCCCGGCGCTTCAAACGAAGAACTCTTCGAAGCGCTCAAAGCGGCGGACGCTTACGATTTTGTCATGCATCTCCCGTCGGGCCTGGACACCAACGTCGGTGAACGCGGCGTGCGGCTGAGCGTCGGTGAAAAGCAACGCCTTTCCATCGCGCGCGCCCTGCTTAAAGATCCGCCCATCCTTATCCTGGACGAGGCCACGGCGAGCGTCGACACTGAGACCGAGAAGCAGATTCAGCGGGCTCTGCAGCGTCTGTTGCTGGGCCGTACGAGCTTCGTGATCGCACACCGCTTGTCCACGGTGCGCGATGCTGACCAGATTCTGGTTCTGGAACGCGGCCGCATCGCCGAGCGCGGCACCCACGACGAATTGCTGGCCCAAGGCGGTCTGTACACCCGACTATGCGAGAGCGGATGGTTCCTTGAAGGCGAACAGGAGGACGATTTGACGGTCGCGGTGGAAGGCTGACGGCCGGGCGAAATGCAAAACGAGTTGTAATTAAACGGCCGCTCCCTTACCCTTGAGTCAGGCCGGTTCGACTCGGAGCCTAGGGTTGCCGCCCTTCGGAGTAGCGTCAACTTGTAGGCTCCGATTTTTTACCGGACCCTGGATACGACACCTTGCTTTACCAGATAGGCAACTTCACGCAAATCGCCCTCGTCAATATCGGCAGCATCCTCTGGCTGCTCCTGAACACGATTGAGGAAATGGGCGATAATGTTCGCCGCGGCCGGCTTCCGTTCCGGTTGAGGGCGTTCTTTGCCCAGACCGAACGAACCGGGGTAGGCTCGGTGCCGCTCGTTTTGCTGGTCTCCTTCTTCCTGGGCCTGACGATGGCTTTGCTGACCGGCTACCAATTGCAAAAGTTCGGCACGGAGCGCCTCGTGCCCACCCTGATCGCGATCTCATTCACCCGTGAACTCGGGCCGTTGCTGACGGGTATCGTGCTGGCGGCGCGCATCGGGGCGGCGTTCACCGCCGAATTAGGCACGATGCAGGTGTCTGAAGAGGTTGAGGCGCTCGAGGCCATGGGCATCGGTCCGCTGCGGTTCCTGGTGGCGCCCAGGCTTATGGCGATCACGTGGTTGTTGCCCTGCCTCTCGGTCGTCTCTTGCGTGGCGGCGCTGATCGGGTCAGCCCTCATTTCCTGGATGACGTTGAATCTCGTGCCGGCCTTCTACTTCGATGCCGCCCTCAGCAGCCTGCTGGTGAGCGACATCGTCATCGGGCTGTTCAAAGGCATGTTTTTCGGCCTTCTGATCGGGTTGATTGCCTGCTTCAAAGGTCTTTCCGTCAAGGGCGGCGCTGAAGGGGTCGGAACGGCGACGACGGACAGCGTCGTGATCGCGATCACTGCGGTGATCGGGTTTGACACCTTGTTCAACGTCATAGCTACCAAAATCACCGGATGAGCGCCCATACCCCGTTGATTCAGCTGAAGGATGTTGCTCTGAACTTTGGGGATCGTACGGTACTCGACGGCATCAACCTGGCCGTTCAGCCGCGCGATCGTCTCGTGATCATGGGACAGAGCGGTGGCGGCAAAAGCACCCTGCTCCGCCTGATCCTCGGCATCCTGAAGCCGACCCGGGGCGAGGTGCTCTACCGGCACCTGCGGGTGAACCGGTTGGGCCGCGGCAGGCTGAACCGGCTCCGGTCGCGCATCGGCATGGTCTACCAGTACTCGGCGCTGATCAGTTCGCTGACCGTCCGCGAGAACCTCGCGTTACCGCTGGAAGAACTGACGCGAAAGTCCCAGGGCGAAATCGATGCCATGATTGAGGAACGACTGGCCACGGTCGGGATGAGCGGTACCGAGGACAAACTCCCCTCCGAGCTGAGCGGCGGCATGCGCAAGCGGATCAGCCTGGCCCGGGCGTTGATGATGGACCCTGAATTGATCCTGTTCGATGAACCGTCCGCCGGGCTGGATCCGGTGATCAGTTCGGTTATCGATGAATTGATCATCAACCTGACCGAACAGACGAACACCACTTCCATCATCGTTACCCATGAAATGGACAGTGCGTTCCGGGTCGCCACGCGCATGGCCATGCTTTTTCAAGGAAAAATCATTCAGGACGACCTCCCGGAAAATTTTAAAAAATCGAGTAATCCGATCGTCCGCCAGTTTGTGACTGGGGAGGTGGAGGGTCCGATTACCGAGGGGATTACAAGCCATGCAGATCATTCGAAATGAAGTTCGCACCGGCCTCCTGGTCCTGCTGACCCTTGGGTTGGCGGTGGGGGTGGTGCTTTACCTGTCTGCGCCCGGCCTATTCAGGCCGTTGCATTTCTACCGGGTGTATTTTGATAACGCTGCAGGCATCAAACCGGGGGCGACCGTCATGCTCGCCGGCCGCAAGATCGGGACGGTGCGGAGCATCCAATCGCCGGTGCCGCTCAATGAGCGGCCGCCCGGCCATCCGACTTACGAAGCGGTGGTCACCGTTGAGGTCGCGTCCGATTCGCAGATTTACAAGGAAACCAACGTGACGATGCGCACGTTCGGGTTGCTCGCTGACCTGGTGATCGATTTTACCAACGGCGATCCGCTCTCGGGCCTGGCCCAGCCGAACGACAGCTTCGTCGGCGGCCGTGCGCCCGACCTGGGGGAACTCGGGCCCCAGATCATTCAGAGGCTGAACCCGGCCCTCACGCAGGCCGAGTCGACCCTTGCCGAGTTGCAACGTGCCGCCTCGAATCTGACTAATCTGATGGCCGACGATTCGCCGTTGGTCGGCACCATCAAAAACTTCGACGCGATCGGTAATAACCTCAAAGGAATGACGGGCGCGGGCGGCGCGATCGACACCTCCTTAAGCAAGCTGCAGGATACCTTGACCAACGTCCAGAATGCGACGGCGCAGTTGGACAAAGACAACAACCTCGAGAAAACGCTGGCCAACTTCAACGCGTCATCCGAACGGCTACGATCGGTTTTGGGCGAGTTGCATGGTACCCTGGGCACCGCGTTGCCGCGCCTGAACACCATTGTAACCGACTTCAGCGAGTTGAGCGGCCGGCTCAAGACTCAGCCCTGGCGGCTGGTCTGGCCGAGCACGATCAAGTATGACCAACCGGCTGAGCAGACCGCGCCGGTGCCGCCCCGGCGGCGGGCTCGCGAGCGCGAGTAGCGCTCGCTCGCTAGCCGGCGCGGCCGCGGCCGCGGCGCTGCGCCGGCTGCGTTGCCGGCTAAAACATCTCGGCCTGCTCCCCGCGCGGGGCGGTGAGCCCGAGTTTCTGGTAACTCTTCGGCATCGCCACCCGGCCTTGCGGGGTCCGTTTGATGTAGCCCATCTGGATCAGGTAAGGTTCGTTCACCTCTTCGACGCTTCCCGCATCTTCGCCGACGGCGACCGCCAGAGAACTGATGCCGACCGGGCCGCCCTGGAACCGGACCACAAGGGCTTCAAGGATGCGTTTATCCATCTCGTCCAGGCCGTCGTCGTCAATGTCGAGCATGTTCAGGGCTCGGTCGGCGGTCTCTTTGTCAATCTTGCCGGAGCCCCGAACCTGGGCGTAATCACGAACCCAGCGCAGCAGGTTGTTCGCGATCCGCGGCGTGCCCCGGGATCGGGTGGCGATTTCGGTCGCGCCTTCCGTATCGATCTCTACCTGGATCAGCCCGGCGCTGCGCTCAACGATCTGGGTCAGCTCCTTCACGCCGTAATAGTTCAGGTAGTTGGTCATCCCAAACCGTGAACGGAGCGGTGAACTTATCAGCCCGGCCCGCGTGGTGGCACCGACCAGGGTGAACTTCGGCAGGTTCAGCCGGACGCTCCGCGCATTCGGTCCCTGGTCAATGATGATGTCCAGCCGGAAATCTTCAATGGCCGGGTAGAGGTATTCCTCGATCGACACCTGCAGCCGATGAATCTCGTCGATGAAAAGGATGTCGCCACGCTCCAAGTTGGTGAGGATCCCCGCGAGATCGCCGGCCTTCTCGATCATCGGCCCGCTGGTGCTCCGGATGTTGGAGCCCATGGCATTGGCCAGGATGAACGCAAGCGTGGTCTTGCCCAAGCCGGGCGGCCCGATCAGGAGCACGTGCTCAAGGACGTCGCCCCGCTGCTTGGCAGCTTCCACCATGAGTTCCAATCGTTCCCGCACCCGCGCCTGCCCTTGAAATTCACTGAAGAGCGGCGGACGAAGCGAAAAGTCGAACGCATTCTTGGGGGACTGCAGAGTTTGCTGATAGAAATTTTCGGCCACAAAAAACTAAAATTCAGGAGGTTGGAACAATGCACCCTTCAGCCCCGGAAACAACCTTATCCGGCCACCAAGATCGGATCAATGGCGTTGATCGCCCGGATCGAGATTCTCTCGATTGATCCTGCGCCCGAGCTGACCTATAGCATAAGGGATTCCCTCGCAAGGGGGCTTGCCCAATGAACGTGATTGCTTCCGATTCTGGCGTGGTCGACCGGGTTCTGGCCGGTGAGAGAATAACGTGCGAAGATGCTTTGGACCTTTACCGGCTGCCGCTGGAGGAACTGGGCACGCTGGCCGATTTCCGGCGTAACCTGGCCAAGCAGACCGCGTACGGCGGCGCCGGTAACGAGATCGTCACCTACATCGTTGATCGCAACATCAATTATACCAACGTCTGCAACGTCTATTGCAAGTTTTGCGCTTTTTACCGGACCGAACGGGACGAAGACCATTACGTGCTCAGCCTCGATGAGATTGATCGCAAGCTCGATGAGTTGGTCGCGATCGGCGGTGTGCAGATCCTGATGCAGGGCGGCCATCATCCGAAACTGGGCATCGATTACTACCTGGACCTCTTGGGCCACATCCGGGAGAAATACCCGCAGATCAACATCCACGCGTTCAGCCCTCCCGAATTCAACCATTTTTCGCAGGTGTTCGGAATGCCGTTGCGCGAGGTCATCGTTCGATTCAAAAAGGCCGGTCTGGGATCCATTCCAGGGGGCGGCGGGGAAATCCTGGTCGACCGGGTGCGCAACCGGATTGCCCCGCTCAAATGCAATACCGAGCAATGGCTGGCGGTGATGCGGATCGCGCATGAAGAAGGCCTGAACAGCAGCGCAACCATGATGTTCGGGCACGTCGAGGCGGTGGAGGACCGGATCGAGCACCTGCAGCGGCTGCGCGATCTGCAGGATGAAACGCACGGCTTTACGGCCTTTATTTGCTGGACGTTCCAGCCGGAAAACGTCGTCCTGAAAGCGACTCCGGTCGGTTCGGCGGAATACCTGCGGATGCAGGCGCTGGCTCGCATTTTCCTCGATAACATTGAAAACCTCCAAAGTTCCTGGGTCACGCAGGGACCCCGGATCGGCCAGGTGGCGCTCCGCTACGGCGCCAATGACTTTGGTTCGGTGATGATGGAAGAAAACGTCGTGAGCAAAGCCGGGACCACCTTCCGGATCGACCGCCAGGAAATTGAGCGGCTGATCAATGACGCCGGCTATCAGGCGCGGACCCGAAACAACTGGTACGAATTGCTGCCGGGTTGAGCGCTCCAAAGAGGTCTGAACGCTACGGCGCGTTGCGTTTACATTTAAAAACCGGGTAAGCCGTCCCGTGAGGCGTGCGCGTCGGTTCGACCCCCGGCCTCCGGGGAATTCAGCGTCCGTTTTTCGTTGACGTTTCGGGCATCCTCGTCATCAATACCGCGATCTTTCTCGTCGCTGGCTTCGGCTACCCACCTTATGAATTTCTGGTTCTCCCTCAGTCGACTTTGGATCGTCGTGGCGGCATCATCGGCCTTCCTGGCTTTATCGGTGCGAGCTCAGCAGCCAGGGCCGCCGCCGACCCTTCCCTCCGTGCCGCAGCCGCAATCGCAATCGCAACCGCCCGCGCCGGTCGCGCCGCCGCCTCCGGGATCGCGCGGGGGAACCCAGCCGGCGCAGGCAGCGCCCATCGTCCGTCAGATTGAGATTCAATACGCCGGTCCGGCGACCCTGAGCCGCCAGCGCATCCTCTCCAACATGCGGACCACCGTTGGCCAGCCCTACTCCGAGGCGACGGTCGAAGAGGATGTCCGGAGCCTGTACGGCACCGGGTTGGTGACGAACGTGCGTATTTACGGTGAACCGTTGCCCGATGGTGTAAAGGTCATCGTCGTCGTGCAGACGCGGGTAACCCTTTCCTACGTTAACATCCTCGGCAACCAGTTGGTAAGTCGCAAGCGCATCCGGCGCGAGCTCAATCTCAAAATCAATTCACCCCTGGAAGAGCAGCAGCTTGAGCAGGCCCGCCAGAAGGTGGTTGAACTCTACCAAAAACGCGGGTTTCCGGACGTCGACGTCCAGTACAAGACCGACGTGAATGAAGATCGCGGCACAGCGACGGTAACCTTTTCGATCAGTGAAGGCGCCAAAGGAACGGTTCACCGGGTCTTTTTCGTCGGCAATCGCGCTCTGAAGGCGAAACAGCTCCGCAAAGTGATGACCACGAAGCCGAACAACCCGATCGGCTTTATCACCGGTGCGGGGCGCTTCAGCAGCCGCCAGCTCGATGACGACATTCAGAAGATTAAAGAGCTTTATCAGGATAACGGTTATGAAGACGCCCAGATCACGGACGTACGAGTCGACCGGCTCACCCGCAAGAAGCAGGTCGACATCACGTTCTACATTACTGAAGGCATTCAGTACCGGGTCGGCACCGTCACGGTAGAAGGGCTGCGCGTCGTTTCTGAACCGAATTTTCGCAAGGTGTTGAAGGTCACCGAAGGCAAGGTTTTCTCGCCGCAGAAGCTGCAGAAGGACATCAAAGCCGTGGAGGATGCCTACGGGGTGGCGGGGTACGCCGACGCCAAGGTGAATGTCGAAACGACTCCGGGCGGCCCGGGTCTCGTCAACCTGCATTACAAAATTGACGAAGGGATTCAGTCGTACGTCGAACGCATTAACATCAGCGGCAACACGCGAACCAGGGATAAGGTGATCCGTCGCGAGCTGGTCCTTGCCCCCGGAGACGTGTTTGACACCGTCCGGGTTGAGATCAGCAAAAAGCGCCTGGAAGGTCTCCAGTACTTTGAACGCGTCGATACCTACGCCAGCGACACCAATGTTCCCGGCCGCAAGGACCTTAACGTCGTCGTGACGGAAAAGAAGACCGGCAACCTGAATTTCGGGGCCGGGTTCAGCTCGACCGAAGGTCTCCTCGGCTTCGGCGAAATTTCACAAGGCAACTTCGACATCACGAACTGGAGAACCTTCACCGGCGCCGGCCAGAAGTTTCGTCTGCGCGCGCAGATCGGCACCGAAGAAAAGGACGTGGAGCTGTCATTTACCGAACCCTACTTCCTGGACCAGCGGTTGGCGCTCGGCTTCGACGCCTTCTACCGGGACTTGCAGTACACCAGCGACGTGTATAACCAGAAGGAGTACGGATTCGACGTTTTCCTGCGCAAGCCGATCACGACTTTCCTGGCTGCCAAGCTGCAGTACCAGCTTGAGAACGTGGAGATCTACGGCGTTACCTCGACGGATCCGGCGATCACCAGTCAGGCAGGTTACAACCTTGAAAGCCGCGTTACCCTCAGCCTCACCTACGATAAGCGCGACAGTGCGTTCCTTACGCGCAAGGGCACCCGCATCGACGCTGCGGTATACATTTCCGGCGGTCCCCTCGGCGGCGACGTGAATATCTACGGCTTCGATTTGAACGCCGCGCAATATTTCCACCTCCCGTTCGATACAATCCTGACCCTCAATGCCGAGGTCGCAGGCGTGGATATGTATAACGGCAGCACCAACGTGCCGCTCTACGATCGGCTTTACCTCGGCGGCGCAGATACCCTGCGCGGCTTTAAGTTCCGCTACGTCTCACCCAAGGATGCCGAGGGCGATCCGATCGGCGGCCTCTCCATGGCCCGCTTCACCGCGGAATACACCATTCCCGTCATCGAGCGGGTGCGCGTCGCCGTGTTCTACGACACCGGGTTCGTGAATGCCGGCGCCTGGAATTTTGGCACCGGCAACGTCAACTCAGACGTCGGCTTCGGTGTGCGCCTGAATCTGCCGATCGGACCGCTTCGAATCGACTACGGCATACCGATCCAGAGTGACCGCTTCAACAGTTCGAGCGGTCGATTCCAGTTCAGTGTGGGCTACCAGTTTTGAACGAAACCAGGCGCATGCGGTCCAACTCAAACCTAACAACCTCTCCCGAGAAGAAGTAAGCAATTGTATCCTATGAAAAAAACGTTTTCTTTGGCGGCCGCCGGACTATTCGCCGCAACTTTTGCATTTGCCGTGCCGGCTAACGCGGATTTGAAAGTTGGCACGATCGACATGCAAAGGGTCTTCGCCGCTTATTATAAAACGAGGGACGCTGAAGAAAAACTCACCGATGCCCAAAAGGCCTACAAGGAGGAGCTCGATCAGCGAATGGATCTTTACAAGAAGAACCTCGACTCGATCAATAAGCTCAACGAGGAAATGAACCGGCCCGAGCTGAGCACCGCCAGCAAGGATCAGAAAGGGCAGGAGCGGGATGCAAAGATCGCCGAGACCAAAGGGTTGGAGAAAGAAATCGGCGAGTTCCGTGCGACCCGTGAGAAGCAGTTGCAGGAGCAGGTTAACCGCATGCGCCAGGGCATCATCGAGGAGATCATGCATGTGGTGAATGACCAGGTGAAAGCGCAAAGTTTTGACCTGGTTTTCGACAAGTCCGGCCAGAGCCTCAATTTCGGCGTGCCGGTACTCGTGTACTCCTCAGGCAATACGCTGGATTTCAGCGAATCGGTCATCAGCAAACTTAATGCGAACCGTCCGCCGCCGTCCGCCAAACCTGACAAGTCCGGAAACGCGCAGCCCTCCGGCACGAACACGCCGGCGACGACCACCAAACCCGGCGGTTTTCCGCCGAACCCGATGGCTCCCAGAAAGCCCTGACGATCTGCGCAGGCCGCCGGCGTGATTCCGCAACGCACGTAGAAAACCGGACCAAGGCCGGCGATGATTAACGGGAGATTTTAAATCATAAATTCATACGGCACGGGATCACCGTCACACCGCAGTGTGGCCGTGATCCCGCCTTTTTTTTGGGACGACCCGCCACCCCGGCTGCTGCAGGAGCCGTCCACGTGTATTGGAAACATGCGCACGGCCCATCGCGGGCTCGACAAACGGGCGCGCCATCGTTATAGAGCCTTCAAACATTCCGGTAATTACCCCCCGAAACCGCTCGCATGAGGCTCTCCAGACGTCCCCGGGACCGCGTACTTCCCCGCAGATCACGCACCGCCGTACGGCCATCCATCCTGTGGCTGGCTGTGCTGCTCAGCCTCATCAGCGGCCTGCCGGCCTTTTCACAATCGGGCGGCGGAATCGCGCCGCTGCACGGGCCCGCTTTTTATCGGAACCCCCTCATCCTGAACCTGCCGGGAGGCGGCCGGGCTGAAACCTGCGCGGATCCCTCAAACGTTCATTCCAACGACCCGCGCGACCCTGCCTGGTACCTTTTCGGCACCGCTGATCCGTTGACCGATTCCGATCGTGACGAGAATGGTAACCTGATCCTGCACCGTATTCCCACTTACCGGTCGCTCGACCTCATCCACTGGGAATACCAGGGCGATGCGCTTCCCACGCTGCCGGTCTGGGCCAAACCTGACGCGCTCCTTTGGGCGCCCCGGGTGATTTACTCTCAGGGGCGTTATTGCCTTTATTTCACCGTCACCGATGCCAACGTTGCCGGCGGCGGGAGTGCCGTCGGGGTGGCTACCGGGCCCACGCCGCATGGTCCGTGGACGGATTCCGGCCGCCCCCTGGTCGCCCCGGAACCCGGCTTGGGAACAAACGGAGCGCCTCGCTGGGCCTACGATCCGGAAATCGTGGATGGATACGACGGCAAACGTTACCTCTATTTCGGCAGCTACCTCGGCGGCATCTCCGCACGCGAATTATCTGCGGACGGACTCTCGGCGGATCCCGCTACGGAACGGCAGATCACCATCCCCAATCGGTATGAGGGATGCTCGGTCATCAAACACGACGGGTTCTATTACCTGATTGCTTCGGCAACCAACTGCTGCAATGGGCCCCTGACCGGCTACAGCCTGTTTTCGGGCCGTTCACGCAACCCGTTCGGCCCGTTCGTGGACCGCCAGGGCAACTCGTTGCTGGACGGCTTTGTCGGCGGCACGCCGGTCATCAGCATGAACGGCAACCGGTGGGTGGGCCCGGGCCACGGCCATTACCTGCGCGATTTCGCCGGTCAGGACTGGCTGATTTACCACGCCATCGATCAAAACGATCCCTACTTCGTCCGCGTTAATCCGGACGGGAGCGTCACGGTGGAATCCATCAACAAGCGGCCCCCGTTGATTGACCGCCTGGATTGGGTCGATGGGTGGCCCTCGATCCGGGCCGGCTTCTGGGCCTCGGACGAACCGCAACTTGCACCGGTGGCCCAGCCGAACCAACCGCACTGGACGGCGCCCGTGATCCCCTTCCCGGACTGGATCGATCAACCCCGCGAGACGCTGGCTTTCGATAGTTTCGAGGGTAGCCAGCTCAGGCCCGACTGGACCTGGGTACGCCAACCGGATCCCTCAGCGTATTTTGTAGGAGGGGGCGCCCTGCATTTCAACACCCAGGCCGCAGACCTCAATGTGGACAATAACACGGCCTCGGTCTTGCTCAGGGATCTCCCGCCGGGTGACGTCGTTATCGAAACCGGGCTCAGCCTGAACGTTCCCGATGACGGCAAGGTCTATAACTACGCTCAGGCCGGATTAGTGTTTTACCGCGATGACGACAATTACCTGAAGCTCACCGAAACGTCGATCTGGGAAACCCGGCAGACCGAGTTCGGTAAAGAACTCAAACCGGTTCCCGCAGGCTACCCGCGGTACGGCAACACGGTGGTGGGCACCCCCGGCCAGGACACCTACCTGCGAATTGTGCGACGGGACTGGAACGGCCTGGAACTTTATACCGCGTACACGAGCCAGGACGGCACGCATTGGGTGCACGGCGGCACCTGGGATCATCAACTTGGGTCGCAGGCCCGGCTGGGCTTGGTGGCGATGGGCCATTCGGGTTTTGTCGCCCAATTCAAATACGTCCGGATTTCACGTCCGTTCCTGAGCAACCCGTTCGCTGCGACGCCCCGGATTGCTCCTTAACCCGGTAACGGGTGTCGGTCGCACGGCGGGCACAACGTAAGAGTTCACACGGCGAACACGGCGGAACACGGCGACCACGGCGGGAAGACGGGAAAGAGTTCGGGACGGAAGAGAATGCCGCAAATGCTGCAAGCGGAAAAATGCCACAAATGGAAGCGGGGAGTGTCGGGTGCCGAGTTCGGAGTGGCATCGTGGGGGGTGGGTGCGAGTGTC
>JAFBAP010000107.1 GCA_019247695.1 Verrucomicrobiota bacterium
GTCCTGGGTGCTCAAACTGCAGAACACCTAACCGAGTCTCCCCATGTCAATAACTTCGCCCAAAATTCCAGTTGTAAACCAGAGAACATCTCCTGGGTGCTCAAGCTGCAAACCGCTTAACCGGCCCTTCCCTATGTCAATAACTTCACCCAAAATTCAAGTTGCAAACCAGAGAACATCTTTGGGCAACACCGCCCGGCTCAAGGCCAGCGCCACCGCGAGCGAAGAGCGCGCCTTCAACGACAGAAAGAACTCGAGTGCCGCGCGCGAGGCCACATCGAGCGCCAGCGTTAACCCGGGGCGCCCGATGGGCTTGCGCTCCAGGCCGTCCACCAGCATGACGTCCCCCAAGGTGTGGTCGATTCTGCACCAGCGCCAGCGGCTCGCTGGCCTTGAGCGCGCCCCGGACCGGGCGGAATTTGTCGGCCGCGGCCTTCGGCCCGTCCCGTAAGCGGGTCCGCCTCGGCAAGTCGATGCCCTGCACCCGAGCGCGGACGGTCTTGCAGGAGGGTGCCTCGGTGTTGGCCAGTTGGCAGTCGAGGCGCACCGCGCAATAAGGGGCGGCGATCGAGGGGCGCTGCGGTCGTTTTGACGGACGACGCCCAGGTGCGCGCCCAACTCAATTTCGTGGGAAGCAGCGCTGCGAGCGCCCAAATGGGGTGTGCCGGGTAGCATTTTCAAGGTTCGTCTCGATGATTGTAAATGACACCTCCTGGGCTATTTGCAATGCGCTATTTGCTAAACGTCCCACCCCTAAACTCCTCAGAGCGATTCCACTTGAACGCCCCATTGGTTAATCTCAACGGCGCGAAAGCGGCTGATTCTCCGTCAAGCGAAAGCGTACTTCTGGCTTTCATCGCGCTTTCGCTGATTTTGCTCGGTCTTTTTGGCTGTGCGTCGATCGGGCCGACGTATGAAGGCGACCGTAGCAACATCCTTAACGACGATAGACACTACAAGCTTGCCGCGATCGAATTTGGCGAGCTCGGAAGTTATGCGGACGCCTCGCAGGGCGAGCTCAATAATACGATTCAGCTATTGAAAAGCACCGAACGGCCATTGCTAGTTGTATACATCCATGGGTGGCTGAATAACGCCACCTCGGGGGACGTCGGCAACTTTAAAGGATTCCTCAGCCGGCTGTCCCAATCCCGACAGGTAAAAATCCATCGCTATAATGTGTTTGGAGTCTATTTCGCCTGGCCTGGTAAAACGCTCGAAATTCCCTACCTCGACTATTTGACCTTCTGGAACCGGAAGCAAGCCGCGGAACGGATCGCCAGCAACGGCGATTGTTTGGACGCCATCGAAAAGCTTTCCCAAACGGCTCGACTCCGCGAGAACAACTATGTCTTCTTAATCGGTCATTCCTTCGGGGGACTGATTCTGGAACGAACCGTGGAACACACCCTGCGCACGTTGCAGGGCCAGAACGTGCGACCGCCCTGGGATCTTGCCCTGATGCTCAACCCCGCATCGGATTCGGTCTTGACCCGGCAACTTGTCAGTGACCTTTATAGCCTTTACGATTACTACCCAAATCCACTTCCAGGCAACCGATTACGCTGGGGTGGACACTTTGTGCCCAAGAGCGGTGGCGATCCGATTGCCGAGAGCCAACCGACGGTCGTTGAGGTGCAATCCGAGAACGATACGGCGACCGGTACCGTCTTTCCGATCGGCAGCAAAGTCGGCGTTATCGTCAATGGACATTGGGCCTGGAACCAGGTGGCAGTGCCTCGAACCCAACAGTGGGTTTCCGAACGCGCCTTTTACCTCAGTACCCCTGGCAATGATCGCTATCTAGTCAACTATAAAGTTGTTCGTTCGCGAGGAACGTTTTCGGGCAATTCGGACGCGTTCGACTACAACCTGGAGCACAATCCGGTGGGTGCAAGTTTCTTTACAAGCGCTCCCAAGGGCTCCGATACTGCGGCGCAAGCAGGCAGACATTCGCGGACAGCGGCGACCGCTCCCAAAACTCAGCCGCAAACCTGGCAAATCCAATTTGTGGTTGATCACGACAAATATATCGGGGTTCACGTGCCGTTTTGGATCGTGCGCGTTCCCTCCGAGATCATCGACAATCACGGCGGTATCTGGAGCGATAATAATATGGCGCTGATGGCCACGATCTTCCGCATGCACCGACCCATACTACCGAACAACGTTACTGCTCCGGCCAGATCCTACGTCCTACCCCTGCCGGTCGAACTGAAGCGGAAGCCGAATTGACGCAGTTTGGTTCGAACAGACGACCGCAAAGCAGACCCGCAGATTTCGGTCCGACCAAGCTCTGGGCGAACTGGCGGCCGACCTGGATCTCCGGCTCGGGCCGGCCACGCCCGTTTGGAATAGTCCGCTCTTACGGCTACGCTCGGCCGTGGGGGAGGTCTAGGGGTACTTACGGGCCAACGCCGCCAGCTTGGTCGACTACGCCCGGCGGTACTTGCGAGGCCAGCGCATTTCCACGGCTGTCGGCGGATCGACGGTGGTGCCCGCGCTTTGAGCCCGCCGGAACCTACGCTCCCTGAGCACCCCCCGAGGTTGGTTCCCCCTCGCCTAAGTGTAGCGGTCCCTCCAAGAGAGACCGAAAAAAAAACCGGAGGTAACTGAGGGCGGTGCCCTCATCCCGACCAAAGCCTTTCACGAATCGGTGTCCGACCCGGCCAGATGCATCGGCGCAATCATGGACCGGTTCGCCTTTCGGGTTCCGATAAGGAGCGAACTTGAGGCCTCAGGGTTTCATTACCCCCCGCGCCGTGATTATGTCCCCTGTGAACCATTGCGTCGCCCCGTTGATCTCGTAGCACCGCAAATTGTCCCCCTCGCGCTGCGCGTAGACCGGGAACTTGCCGCCTGCTACCAATCCTTGATCAGCGGTTCGAACTCGGCCCATGAGTAGTGCTGCGACAATGACTTGAGGGCCGTCCAGAGTTTGTCCCGATGAAATGGGAGGCTCATGGAGTAAACACTATCGTGCATACGCGCGCAAGGAGATCGGATCAACCCGGCGGCAGCGCTGTTCCGGTCCAGGGTCGCCCCGAGCTTGAAATCTGGAGGCCAAGCGCTCAACGGGGACTGGCGTGCCACGCTTTCGCGCCGGTATCTGAGCAACGAAGTCCCTGCCGAAAGGAAGGCCACGTGGCCTCCGGTTTGCCCCGGTCTCGTCTGCGGGCGTTTACCCCTTCATCCCTTAAACGAGGCCAAGGAAGTCAGGCCTCAAACTTTCGCACGCTTTGCCACCAAAGAATTTAAATAGGGCCCCGGTAAATTCTTTTTGAGGCCTCCTAACGTTTTGCTCGTTGGAATGGGGTAAGCACGGCTCGCACAAGCGAGTCCAGGGGAGGCCGGGCCCCCCTTACCATCCAAAGCCCCGGCGCATCCAGAACGATGGACGGCACCTCGACGGCTGAAACTTTAAGATCGGAATTGCGTAAACGGTTGATGAGCGCCCGTCGTGCCTGAACGAATCAAGACCGATACAATCACAAGGAAAGCACCATTCACGACTTCAAACGCCGGATTGGAACCAATCAAATGCCGAAACTTCATCCAGGCTCACGACCGGTCATCCAAATCGCCCTTCGCACCTTCTCTGAAACAAGCGAGCTTCGAGCGCCGGTTTCTTCTCGAGTTTTCACGCGCGCCCCGTCCGTGCGTTTGCTCCTAAGTTCCATGAATCATCAGCGATCGCTTGCAGGTTTGCACGTTCAACGCTTACGCGCCCCTTTGCCAGGAAGTTGAAGCCTGCCGCACACCAACTAAAACCATCTAACCTGAATCAGATAACTATGATCGAACGCGTCGGAAAATGCACGAACTATTCCGGATGTAAGCTGGCTTACCGCAACGAGAAATGCACGGTAGGCAGCAAGGCATTCCGGTGTCCGGAATGCGGTCTTGCGCTTGAGCCGGCCGGCTCAGAGAAGGCAGCGCCGCACCTGCTTTACATTATGGGGGGGAGCGCCGCGGTAGTGCTGTTGGCCGCCAGCGCCGTTGCCTGCACGCTGTGGAACCCGGCGTCACGTCCCGACCTCGTGCAGCTAAAGGGAGCGGACCTGTCACCGGAGCTTTCGACAGCCTTGGCGCCGGCGCTCGTCGCGGCTTCCACGCCGGCCGACGTTTCGATGCCCGCGGCGCCGGGGCCAGCTGCCACTCCAACGCCAGCTGAGCTTTCGGCGACTCCACCACCCCCTCCGGTGGTCGCTTCAACGCCGGCCGCGTCCCCACCGGCGCCGATGGCGCCGATCGTAGGGATTGCCCCGACCGTGGTGTTCATAACCGCCACCACGGCGACTGCACCTGCAACGCCATCGCCGGCAGCCACTTCAACGCCGGCGGAGCCGCCAGCGACCGCAACGCCGCCCGCTGCATCAGCACCACCCGAGCCCTCGGCAAACCCGACGCCGTTGCCGGCGGCAGGCGCACCAAAGGTCGAACTGGTTGATCATGAAGCAATGGCTCCAAAGCCGGCTTCCAGCGCTGCATCCTCCGGCACCCCACCCGACCCAAGTTATCCAGGAGAACGTTACCCCCAGACGCGCCAACGCCTGATGACCTGGGCCGAGGCCACGATCCTGACCGACGCCCAACTCTCCTACGCCGTTGAGGAAGTCTACGCCCGGCACGGGGCAATCTTTCCTTGGGAGCCTCGAAATCAGGCGCAGTTTCGCCGGTTTTCCTGGTATAAACCTCGCCCGGAACTCACGGTTGCGCAGATTAAATCTTCCCTGTCGCAGATTGAGAAGTACAACGTTGAGCTGCTCTGGCGCCTCCGCAGCGCCGCCTCCTCAGGCAGTCCACCCGACGGCTACCCGGGCGAACGGTACCCCCAGACGCGTCAGCGCTTGATGACGTGGAATGAGGCCGCTGTGTGGACTCGCGCCCAACTCTGCTACGCCATCGAGGAAGTGTACGCCCGGCACGGGGCGATTTTTGCTGAAGGAAGCGTAAATGGGGCGCAGTTTCGGCGGTGCCCCTGGTACCGGCCTCGCCCGGAACTAACGCTTGCGCAACTCAAGGCCTCCTTCTCGCAGACCGAGCAGCACAACGTTGACCTGCTCGAGCGCGTCCGCGCGTCGGCGGAAACGCGTGCGTCGGTTCCCGGCAGCCCTGCAATCCAAAACGGCGTTCCAGATGTCTCGTTACAGGCGCGTACGGGCGACCGGCATCGAGGCTGTACTCCCGCGCCAACCCCGGCGAGCGACGGCGGTTTGAGCGCGCGTTAAGCCGGCCTGGGCCAACGCCAGCACGAAACGCTGAAGGGATTCACGCCCGCACCATGCGCCGGCTCACGGGATCCGGACCTGGAGAACGGTCCTGCCTACCGTCACGGGATAGCCATTGCAAACGCCTGGGCCTGAAGTTGAACGTTTTCTTTGCCTTCTCGTTGGAAGCACCGCTCAGTTTCGTGCCATAGTAGACTGCGTCATCCCCGGCCGCCTCTCGCGCTTCCGATTCGCTGATCTGGGGTGGGGGCGGCGCCCCATAAGCGTTAACTTGTTTCTCAATTCCAGCCTGCAGAGGTGCTTTTCCCTCGAAAACCACATCCAAACGTTTGTTGTGGAACCGTATTTAGTGTAGATTTCCGTATAAACAGTGTTTTCTGACGGAGCAAGTTAACGCTTATGGGGCGCCGCCCCCAGCCAGCGCGCAAACGCGGGTAGCCAGCGGCTGACCGGGGAAGGATCGTCGTCAACAACATTATAAATGCCGGCAGGCGCGGTCAGCGCGGCAACCGTGGCCAGGGCCGCGTCCTCGATATGGATCCAGGACCAGACCCCTTGGCCTTGGCCGATGAGGGGCATCGCGCGGCGTCGGACCTGGTCCACAACCGTGCCGTCCTCGCCATACCAGGTGTTTGGACCGTAAAAGAAACCGTAGCGAAGGGCGACCCCTTCCATTTTGCCAGAGTTCCGCAGCCGCGCTTCAATCTCGGCGTACATGCGCGCGCTTGCGGCCACGCCGGGGCTGGCGTCGGTGGCCAGGGGCGCGGACTCGTCGGCCAAGCCACCGGCTGCCTTCAGGAAGAAGCCGCTCGCTTGTTGGACGTAGCGCCGCACGCCGGCCGCCTGCGCCGCGCGATGAAGGCTTCCGCCGGCTTCGAGCCGCAGCTTCCGATCAGCCGGGAACGCCGCGGCCAGCTCTGAAGGATCTTTCGGCAAGGCGGTCAGTTGATCGATGACGACCTCGGCTCGGGCTCGGCGCAGGGCCTGTTCCACAGCCACGCCATCAAAAGCGCTGACGTGGGCGACGGTCACGCCCAGGTCCCGAAGCCGCCGCGCCCCCGCCTCAGAATGCGTCATGCCCGTAACGGTGTGCCCTTGACGGACCAACTCGGCAATCAGCGGCTGCCCAATGGCTCCGCTCGCTCCTGCAACAAAGACTCTCATGCGGCAGCCTCCGGCCGAACGATTTGGTTTGTCCTCATGCAAGTAGTGAGTGGCGGCCTGTTTTGCTGCTTCATACATAGAAAAGGCGCTTTCGGTTGCACCTTGTCATTTTGCCGGCGGGGTTACTCTGCGGCGATGTGCGCGCCCTTTTCGAGCACGGAACGCTTCATCCAGGGCACCAGCAAGGCGAGCACGACGCCGATGGCCGCGAAGATCAAAAAGCAATCAAAGTAGGCCAGCGAGAGGGCCTGCGACCCGCGCAGGTTATCGAGGGCCTGCAATGCCATCCGGCGCGCCGCGACCGGGTCGCCGGTCTGGTGCATCAGAGCAGGCCGGGCCTGATTCAGGAACGAGGCGACCGCCGGGTTGAGCCGATCGAGGTTTTCGTTCAGGCGCAACGCATGGAGCTGCTCGCGCCGTTCGGTGAGCGTCTGGCCCAACGACGTGCCGAAGCTGCCGCCCTCGTTGCGCAGCAGCGCAAACAGGCCCACCGCCGCCCCGCGCAGTTTCTGCGGGGTGTAGAGGTAGGCGGCCACGTTGAGCGGCGCAAAGACGATACCCAGGCCCAGCACCAGCACCACGCGCGGCCAGATCACCTGGCCCGGGGAAATCTCCAGGTTCAGCACGGACATCCACCAACTGCCCGCCGCCATGACGAGCAACCCCGCGCCGATCAGCCAGCGCGCGTCCAGGCCTCGCCCGAGCAGCCGGCCGGCCATGATGATGGCCATGATGGTGAAAATCCCGGAGGGCGACAGCACCAGCCCGGCGTGGAACGCGTCGTAGCCAAACAGGGTTTCCAGCATCCCGGGCAGCAGCGTGCTCGAGCCGTAGAGCACCGCGTAGGAGCAGAAGATGATCACGCAGCAAAGCGCGAAGTTGCGCTCCCCCAGCGGCCGCAGATTCACCACCGGGCGCGCTTGGCGCGTCTCCCACCAGACCAAGCCCGCCAAGCCCCCCACGCACAGCGTGACCAGCGTTTGGATGCGCCCGAACGGGTCGCCGAACCAATCCCATTCCTGGCCTTTGCTGAGCAGGATTTCCCAGGAAACCAGCATGAGCACCAGCAAGCCCAACCCGATGGAATCAAATCTGAACGCCTGCTTTTTGAGGCTGGCGCGTTCTGCCTCCAGATACGACGGGTCGTGCACCAGCGCGGCGCAGAGCAGGAAGGCAAGCGCGCCCACCGGCAAATTGATGTAGAAAATCCAGCGCCAGGAATACTGGTCGGTGATGTAGCCGCCCAGGGAGGGGCCGATCACGGGGGCAATCAACGCCGCGATGCCGAAGAGCGTCTGGGCGGCGCCTTGCTTTTCGCGCGGGAAGGCATCGAGCAGGATGCCCTGGCTGCTGGGCTGAAGCCCGCCGCCCGCCAGTCCCTGGAGAATGCGAAACAGGATGAGCATGGCCAGGTTCGTCGACAGCCCGCAGAGGACGGAGGCCGCCGTAAAGACCGCGATCGAGAGCAGGAGGTAGCGGCGCCGGCCGACGTGGGCCGAGAGCCATCCGGTGATGGGCAGAATGATGGCGTTAGCCGCCAGGTAGCTGGTGATGACCCATTCGCTGTCGGTCACCGCCGAGGATAGCCCACCGGCGATGTAGCGCAGGGCCACATTGGCCACGGTCGTGTCGAGCACCTCCATGAAGGTGGGCACCACGACCGCGAAGGCGACCAGCCACGGGTTAACGCCCTGGTGGCTGGCCGGCACGACCGGCACGGAGGGGGTGGCCGGGCCGGCACTCATGGGGTTGGGTTGGCGGAGGCCGCCGGCGGGGCCTGCGCCTGAAGGAATCGGCCGGCGTCGGGACCCGTGGGCGCCGCGTTCAGGTCCACCGAGGGCGTGACCGATAAGCCCACAAAGAGCGGCAGCTTGTCCGGATCGTAACCCACCAGGTCAATGCGCACCGGCAGCCGTTGGACGACTTTGACGAAGTTGCCCGTGGCGTTCTGCGCCGGCAACAGCGCCAGGGTCGAGCCGGTGCCCATGGTAAAGCCGGAGATGCGGCCTTCGAAGGTTTGCTTGCCGCCGTACATGTCGGCCTCCAGCGTCACCCGCTGACCGATGCGCAAACGTCGCAGCTGGGTTTCCTTGAAGTTCGCGTCCACCCAGACCTCGCGCAGCGAGCGGAGCGCCATCAGGCTCTGGCCCACCTGCACGTTGTTGCCGGGGTTGACGTCGCGGCGGGTGACCACGCCGTCAATCTCCGCCACGATCGTGCAGTAGCTCAGGTCGAGCTGGGCTTGGTCCAGGTCGCGTTGGGCCTGCTGCAAGGTGGCTTGGGCCTTTTGCAAACCAGGGGCGCCCTTGATGACCTCCGCGTAGATGCGGTCGATGTTGCCGCCGGGATCGCGCCGGTAAAATTCTTCCACCAGCTGTTTGGGGCTCAAGTCGTAGGAGGAGGGCACGATGCCCAGTTGCGCCGCGCTCTGCAGCAGCTCGGCCAACGCCTGGCGCACGGCTGAGAACGTCTGGTCGAGGTCGGCCGGCACTTCGGCGAGGGCCGTGCCCTGGGGGTGGTTGGTCGGGTAGCCCGAGGGCAGCGCGCGCCTGGTAGACCGATTCCAGCGCCTGAGTGACTTGCGCTCTGGCCGCATCGAGCGCTTCCCGCTTTTGATCAAACTCCTCGGCGCTGGTCACCCCGCTCGCCCGCAGGCGGCTGGACCGGTCAAACTCCGCCTGCGCCAGCACCAGGGCCGCCTTGCCCTGTTCCCAGGTGGCGACCCGCGCCCGCACCAGCGCGACCTGGTTGTCGACGTCCTCGATGGCATGGAGCAGCTTGAAGCGCGCCGCCCGCGCCTGGGCCAGTAACGCCCGCACGTTCGCCTCGGTGACCGCCAGGTCCGCCCGGGCCGAATTGACCGCCGCCTGTTTGATGGCGACCTGCACCCGGTAGGGCTGGGGATCGAGTTCCACGAGGGGTTGGCCGGTGGTGACGCGGTTGTTGTCGTCCACCCGCACCCGAACCACCTGGCCGCTCACGCGCGAGGCAACGAAGGTCACGTGGCTGTTCACGTAGGCGTCGTCGGTCGAAATCGTGCTCAGGGAATGGAGAAACCACGGGATTCCGAACCCCAGCGCGAGAACCACCACGATGCCGACGGCAAGCAGCCGCCAGGGCTTTCGCCGAACGGCCTTGGGCGGCGGAGCCGGCGCTGATTCGGGAGCGGTGGAAGGAGGGGGCGGCACTGGGGTTGCCTCGTTTGCATTCATGGAGATGTGTTTGGTCGCATTTTTTGATGGCGATTTGGGGGGTGCAGCCCAGCCGCTGGTTCTCCGGCGTCTACGCGCTGAAGCCACCGTCGATCAGCAGATCGGCCCCCGTGACGCAAGCCGCCTCCGGTCCAGCCAGATATGCGACCATGGCGGCAACCTCGTCGGCGGTTCCGTATCGGGGAACCGCCATCAACTTGACGAGCGTTGCGGCGGCGGGGCCGTTGGCTGGATTCATGTCCGTATCGATGGGACCGGGCAGCACGTTGTTGATCGTTATTCCGCGCTGGCCGAGATCGCGGGCCAAACCTTTGACGAGTCCTGTCAGCGCGGACTTGCTCATCGCGTAGACGGCACCACCCGGAAACGGCATTCGATCTGCGTTGCAACTGCTGATGTTGATAACGCGCCCGCCGCTTTTCATGTGCCTGACCGCTGCCTGGGTCGCCACGAAAACAGCCCGCACGTTCACGGCAAACGTCCGATCGAACTCGGAAAGGGTGAATTCATCAATGGGACCGAGCGACAAAACCCCCGCGTTATTGACCAAAACATCGAGCCCGCCCAGCTCCCGGACCGTGCGATCGACCGCGGCGACGACCGAGTCGGCCTCCGCGCTGTCCGCCTCGATGGCGAGGGCACGCACTCCGGACGACTTCGCCTCCTCGGCTACGGCATTCGCTCGGTCGGGCGATTTGGCGTAGGTAAGGGCAACGTGGGCTCCTTCATTGGCGAGTCGTTTGACAATGCCCGCGCCGATACCACGGCTACCGCCCGTCACGAGGGCAATCTTTCCTTCCAATCGTTTCATGAGGACCTTTCAGGTTTCCAGGTTGCAGGCTCGACCTTTCCGCAAACGGTGTGCCAAGGACAGGTGAGGCCGGAGCACTGCGGCTTTTCCGAGGAATAGAGAGTGCGCCCCGCGGAAATCAAGCAGGACGGCTTCCTTCAAATTCGCGAAAGTTCGGGAATTCTGAAATCACCCTGGCAGCTTGCCCTCCAAGATCGCTGTGCTATCAAATATTGGTTTGGGCCGGACGGGTAGGAGGGGCTTTCCGGCCCGAAATCGACAGTGAATATCCTCCCGTTCGGATACCCTCCATTTTCCGGCGGAACGTGGATTGATAGAAAGATTCCATGGGTTCGACTGACGATCAGTTCAAAACGGGTGGCAAATCAAAGGGACGGCCGATTTGTTTTGCCGGCTCGGACCTGGGCGATAAGTGCCACGTCTGCGCCTTTTTCAATAGTCGCGACGATGAATACCGTGCCTTGATTCCCTTCATCAGCGAAGGCATCGAACGGGGCGAAAAGATCGTTCACACGATTGATCCCGAGCGCCGCGAGGACCACCTCGCCCGTCTGCACGCGGAGGGCCTCGATGCGGCGCACCTGGAAAGAACTGGTCAATTTGAGCTGCGCACTTGGTCGAATACCCATTTGGCGGGCGGAAAATTTGATCCCGTCCGGACGCTGTCCTTGTTCGAGGATGTGGTGAAGAAAGCGAAACAGGAGGGTTATCCGCTCATCCGATTTGTGACCCACATGGAATGGGCGCTGATGGACAAGCCCGGCATTGACGAGCTTCTTGAGTACGAGGCGAAAGCCAATGCCATCTGGATGCAGCAATCCGGCCCGGTGAATCCGGTCATCTGCACTTACGACCTGACTCGGTTCAGCGGAGAGACGGTGATTGATGTGATGCGCACGCACCCAATGACCGTCATTGGCGGAGTCCTGCAAGAAAACCCGTTCTTTGTGCCGCCGGAGGACTTCATTCACGAGCTGCGGGAAAGGCGTACCGGGAGCGGCCGGCGGTAATGCCCATGAACGTCGCACGATTGAAACTGGAGACCGAGTCGGAAGACGTCCGGGATCTCAAGTCGTGCGTCAACGATCTCATCAGCGTCCTTGCTCTTCCGGCGATCTGGATCGGCGCGGAGCCGGCCCAGATTATCCGAGCGCTGCTCGATTGCCTCCTTGGCCTGTTGCGCGTCGATTTTGTCTACGCGGAATGTAACGATCCCCTGGACGGAAAGCCGCTCACGCTCATTCGGCACGCCTCGACAAGCCAGCCCACAGTGGCGATGCCGGAAGTAAGTCGCGCTTTGCAGGACTGGCTCAAGACGGGGGCGCGCGAGGCGCTGGTCCTTCGACGCCCTGCCGGCGGCATCACGATGGCGGCCAGACGCCTCGGCTGCCAAAAGGAGATCGGCTGGGTAGTGGCCGGGGCGACCCGGCGGAACTTTCCCTCGACCACGGAGGGGCTGTTGCTGAGCGTGGCCGCCAATCAGGCGGCAATCGGGCTGCAGGAGGCGCGCCTGTTGCAAGAGCAGAAGCTGGTTGCTGCAGAGTTAGATCGAAAAGTCGAGGAGCGCACGCGCGAATTGCAGGCTCTGAAGGACCAGTTGGAGCGCGAGAACGTCGTCCTGCGCGAGCAGCTCGATGAGGTATCGATGTTCGAGGAGATCGTCGGGACCGCGCCGGCCCTGCGCGCGGTTCTCGCCCGGGTGGCGCGGGTGGCGTCTACGGATTCGACCGTCCTTATTACCGGCGAAACCGGTACGGGCAAGGAACTCATCGCACGAGCCATTCACAAGCGGTCGAAGCGATCCGCGCGCGTTTGTGAAGGTGAACTGCGCCGCCATTCCCCCATCGCTTATCGCCTCGGAGCTTTTCGGGCACGAGAAGGGTGCCTTTACGGGTGCCCTGCAACGGCGCCTGGGCCGTTTCGAGTTGGCGCAGGGCGGAACGCTTTTTCTCGACGAAGTAGGCGAGCTGCCTGCCGAAACGCAGGTCACGCTTTTGCGCGTGCTTCAGGAACGCGAGTTCGAGCGCGTGGGCGGGACGCAGCCGATAACGGCCGACGTCCGGCTCATCGCGGCCACCAATCGGAACCTGCAGAGGCCGGAGGATAGCGCCGGCTTTCGCAGGGACCTCTTCTACCGGCTCAACGTCTTTCCCATCGAGATGCCGTCCCTCCGCGAACGAATCGAAGACATTCCCCTGCTGACGGAATACTTCATCCAGCGCTACGCGGATAAAATGGGTAAGCGCATTTTCAGCATCAGCAAAAAAACCATCGCCCTGTTTCGATCTTACAACTGGCCGGGCAACGTCCGCGAATTGCAGAACGTCATTGAACGCTCGCTCATTCTCTGCGACGGCCACGCCTTTTCGGTCGACAGGAACTGGCTCAACCAGGAACCTCGCTACGCTGAACCAGCCTCCGCAGCACAGCCGTTGGCGCAACGGCTCGCCACCCACGAGAAATCTCTGATCGAGGCTGCGCTGCTCGCTACGAGGGGCCGCGTTTCCGGCGCGTCGGGTGCGGCAGCGCGTTTGGGTCTCCCGGCTTCGACGTTGGAGTCGAAAATTCGCGCGCTCAAAATCAACAAGCACGCCTTTAAGGCAAAATAGCCGGCCATTATGTACCGCCTTTTTCGCGGGCGATCCATTCGCGAATAAAGCCGGGGCAATTTTCCAGCCGCGCCCCGCGCGCTTCGCAACGGGATAAAAACAGGATCGCCTCGCGTCCTGCCAGATTGACTTCGCTCAGATCGAAGATCACGCGCGATGTCTCGTCGGCGGCCAGTGATGCGAGTTGAGGCAAGTCCGCAGCCTCAATTCGACCACTGAGGGCGAACACGGTCCCGTCTTTCCCGCAAGATCGCTGAATCCTCAGCATAGCTCGGGCTTTTTGCAAGAGGCGTGCCGCTTCGCATCCGCATCGCTTTTGTCTCTGCATGGCGTCGCCGCGGCGGATACGCACTGCCTCGTTTTTCGCGAAAGCATGCGAATTCGCGAAATCCCGCGAAATGAAATGCGCTCAACAAGGCTCGAACAAAGGCCTGTCCCGAGGGGAATCGCGGCTCGGCAGGCTCTCTAACCGTGGCACACCTTTAGCAGTGTCCGTCACCGCCTCTTATGAATGAACCCTCGACAAGAGAACTTCTCATTTCCAAAGGATGGATCCAAGCGGTGGTTCTCGTGATGCTTTTCGGCTTTTTCGTCATGGGGATGCTGGCCTACTACACCTACACCGACGAACCGCCGATTCCGGTGAAGGTCCTCGACCCGAATGGAACCCTACTGTTCACCGGAACCGATGTGATAGCCGGCCAGGAGATCTTCCTGCAGAACGGCCTGATGGAATACGGATCAATCTTCGGTCATGGCGCGTGGTTGGGGCCTGACTACACCGCAGACTACCTGCATCGTGCTGCTGAGCTTTCGATTGATTACTATGGCGGGGCCTCCCCGGACAAGGCTCGGCAGCAAACGATCACCGACTTCAAGACCAACCGGTATGATCCAACGACCGGCGTGCTGACGTATAGCGCCGCGCAAGCAGGCGCGTTTCAAAAGTTGACGGCTTCCTACGCCGAATTCTTTGGCAGTCCCACGACCAAGTTCGGTCTTCGCCCCAACGCCATCAGCGATCCGGAGCAAATTCGGAAGCTGACCTCCTTCTTCAGTTGGTCAGCGTGGGCGGCCGCGGCGCTACGCCCGAATCGGGATTATTCCTACACGAACAACTGGCCGCCGGAATCGCTGGTCAATAATCAACCCACAGGGGACGCCATCGTCTGGAGCGTTTTGTCGCTTATCGCCCTGCTCGGCGGTATCGGTCTGTTGCTGGCGGCGTTTGGCCGCTGGAATTTCCTGGGTTGGCATGGCCGCGAAGAGCAACGCATCCGGTTCCGGCCGCCTGACGAAGTCATCCTGACGCCGGCGCAACGGGCCTGCGCCTGGTTTTTCTTCGTCATGGCATTCCTATTTGCTGCGCAGGCGTTGGTCGGCGGCGCTGCCGAGCATTACCGTGCCGAGATAACCAACTTCTTTGGCTTGGATCTGGCGCAAGTCTTCCCCTACAACGTCGCTCGCACCTGGCACGTGCAACTGTCGATCTTCTGGGTTGCCACGTCCTATCTGGCGGCAGGGATCTTCATAGCGCCGATGATCACCGGCCGGGAGCCCCGCGGCCAGAGCACGCTCGCTTACCTATTGCTCGGCGCCCTGGCCGTGGTTGTCCTTGGCAGCGTGGCCGGCGAGTATGCAGGTATCCTCAACTGGATCCGGAACGGATGGTCCTGGTTCGGCAACCAGGGTTTCACGTTCTTGGGTCTGGGGCGCTTCTGGCAAATCCTGCTGACCGTTGGGCTCGCTTTCTGGGCCATCATCCTCTTTCGCGGGTTGCGGCACCGGCTGCAGGAAGACCGCGTCGGCAACATGCCGTGGCTCTTTTTCTTCTCGGCACTGTCTATCCCCGCCTTCTACGCCGTCGGTCTGCTGGTCCGGACCAATTCAACGTTTACGACTACCGACTTCTGGCGTTTCTGGGTCGTGCATCTCTGGGTCGAGGACTTCCTCGAGTTGTTCACGACCGTCATGGTAGCCTACGTCTTCGTCCTGCTTGGCGTGGTGCATCAACGTGTTGCGTTGCGGCTCATCTACCTCGACGTCCTCCTCTATTCCGTCGGCGGCGTGATCGGCACGATGCATCACCTTTACTTCTCCGGCGAACCGGCCATCCACATGGCTCTCGGTGCATTTTTCTCCGCCGCGGAAGTGATTCCGCTCACCTTTCTTACGCTTGAAGCATGGAGTTTTCTGCAGCTCGGTGCGCAGCAGCAATCCGGCACGCGGTTCCCGCATTACTGGTCAGTAATGTTCCTCGCGTCAGTCGGCTTCTGGAATTTCCTCGGCGCGGGAATTTTCGGCTTTCTGATCAACCTTCCGATTGTCTCCTATTACGAGATTGGAACCGCCCTTACGGCGAATCACGCGCACGCTTCCATGATGGGCGTCTACGGCATGCTCGCCGTTGGCCTCGCGCTCTTCTGCCTGCGCTACATCATTCCCGAAAAGATGTGGAGCGATCGCCCGGCTAAGGTCAGCTTCTGGTGCCTGAACCTTGGTCTCGTCTGGATGGTCTTCGCCACGCTGTTTCCGCTGGGCATCATCCAGCTTTATCACGCGATTGGCGTGAGCTACTACGATGCCCGCTCGCTGAAGTTCATCACTAATCCTACCAACTCCATCTTCGAGTGGCTCCGGCTACCCGGCGATGCACTCTTCATTGTCGGCGGCACGTTCCCGGTCCTCTACATCTGCTGGCTCGGTGATCCCTTCCAACGCTGGTACCCGCGTTTCCTCCCCCTACCCCCGCCCCCTAAACCCAAACCCCGGTTTGTTCCAATTTCCATCGGATTGCCCCCGCCGCGTGCGATCGGGAAATGCGTCTGCCTGTCACGACAAATTCATTCCCCTCGGTGAACTCATGCCCCGGAATGGGCGATTTCTGTGCGCCGTTTCAGGTCGCGCAGTACCCGCAAAGCCTCCGGGTCAGGCTCCTCTGTAACCACCAGATCCCCGGAGGCCTTCAGCTCCCAGCCGGTCGCGGCTTTTACCTGCTCGAGGGTCACGCCGGGATGGATTTGGGCCAGCGTCAATTCTTTTGTCTTCGGATCAGGCGTAAGAACCCCGAGATCCGTGATGACTGCCTTGGGGCCCGCGCCCGGAATGCCCAGCCGACTCCGTTCATCGCCACCGTCTAGAAATCCGGCGCTGGTGATAAAGGCGACCTTTTCGACGAACGTACGGTGCGATTGACGTAAGACGATCAGTACCTCTTTTGCCGAAGCCGCGATCTCCGGTGCGCCGCCCGCTCCGGGCAAGCGGACCTTCGGCCGACCGTACGCCCCAATCACGGTCGTGTTGATGTTAGCAAACTTATCGACTTGAGCGGCGCCGAGAAACCCGACATCGACCCGACCGCCTTGCAGCCAATAGGAAAAGATTTCAGAAGTCGGCACAACGGTCGTGGCCGTCTTCGCCAGTTCACCGTCGCCAATCGAGAGAGGAAGCACGTCCGGCTTGGTATCGATCGGACCGGACTCGTAGATCAGCACAAGATTTGGTGCATGCGTCAGTCGAGCCAGATTTGCCGCTACGCTGGGCAGGCCAATGCCCACAAAGCAGACCTGGCCCTCTTTCAGATATCTGGACGCGACGACCGTCATCATTTCGTCAGCGGTGTAATGCCCATCATTCATAAGCCATTCGTTTTAAGGGTTCTCCTTGCCGGCACTCGCCAAGGAAGCCGAAGCCGCCTGAGGTGCCGAGTCCTTCAGGAACACGTTCTCTTCCAACCATGTGAGAAATCCTTCGCGCGTCCGGGAGATCTCGTCCCAGCGTTTATAAAACGCGTTGTCTCGGTCGTAGTATCCCATGGCGTAGGAAGGAGAGGCGCCTCCCGGCGCTTTGACTACCGCATCGACGGTCCAAAACGGCAAGACCGAAGCGTTCGCAGCCGCCCCCAGATCTTCCACTACTTCCTCCACGGTTACCACGACCCGCCGGGCGGAGAGAGCCGCTTCTTTCTGAACGCCGATAATGCCCCACATCAGAACGTTGCCGCGCTGATCGGATTTCTGGGCATGGATGATCGCCACGTCGAGCCGGACAGCCGGTACCGCCGCCAGCCGTTCCCCGGTGAACGGACATTGCATGAAACGGATATTTTGGTTGTAGGAAGGCAAATCCGTTCCGGTATATCCGCGTAAAATCGCAAACGGTAGTCCCGAGGCGCCTGCGGTGTACGCCGAAGCCATGGCGGCATGACTGTGTTCCTCGATGTCCAGCGGGCCGGGCCACCCGTTCTCGACGGCGTCTCGAAATCGATGCAGAGAACCGACCCCGGGGTTCCCGCCCCAGGAAAAGATGAGTTTCCGGGCGCAGCCTGCGCCGATCAGTTGGTCATAAATCAGGTCGGGGGTCATACGAACGAGGGTGAGATTTTTTTTTCGCTGCCGAATGATTTCGTGGCCGGCGGCAAACGGAATGAGATGAGTGAAGCCCTCGAGCGCAACAGAATCCCCATCGCGAACGAACTCGCCGATGGCCTGGGAGAGGGTGGTAGTCAACGGGTGCGGGGTCTTAGGCATGTTCCGGGCGATGTGCGATTAGCGCACTTATGTGCGCACAATTCATTCATGGAGCTTGTCGCGCGAAGCGTCAAGGCCTTTTTGCTCGGGTGGTTTTTCCGCGTCCGGCCGCGCAAGCCGGGGCGCGTTGCCGCTTGACCGTGACTAACTCGACCCTTAGGCTTCTATCTGAGCTTAAACGTACAAACGTTCGTTAAGCGATTTGCGGTATATTTGGTCGACACGGCACATTTTGTGGCTCGCAAATGGGGTTGTATAGATGGGCGAAAGATTGGCTGCATCGCCTGTCCGACTCTGCTGACCGCAAGAAGATGGCAAGAACCTCCGAAGGAGCTATAACATAATGTGTTCTCCAGTTTGCCTCGACGCTCTGTATGGCTGCGCGAGCCGGCGGGGCTTCATTAAAAAAAGTATCACGGCGGCGGCGGCGGTCGCGTGCGGCGCGCGCGCAAGTTCCGGGACGCCCGTCGCACCACAGCCTAGGAGTTTCACAAACGTCCTGGATCTGACGCATCCCCTCTTCGAGGGTTTCCCGACCTTCGACGGATCGAAATGGTTTACGATGGAAAAGATGTTCACTTTCGCAAAGGAGAAGCTGAACATTAATCGTTGGACGCTGGTTGAGCACACCGGTACGCACATGGATGCGCCGCTCCACTTCACGGCCGATGGCCATAGCGTGGACGAAATCCCCGTCACTGACTTCGTGGTGCCGATTGCGATGGTGGATATTTCGCAAAGGGCACAGGACGATCCCGACACATCGCTCACGCCCGACGACGTGCGTAAATGGGAGGCTGCGAACGGGCCGTTGCCGGAAGGCTGTTGCGTGGTGATGAATTCAGGATGGCACAGGCTCCTTGATTCTCCAAAGTTTACCGGCAGGGATGCTGCAGGTCGGAATCATACTCCAGGCTTCCATGCGGAAACCGCGCATATGCTGGCCGAGCGCAACGTAAAGGGGATCGGCGTTGACACGCTGTCGCTGGACACCGGCATGGAAACCCGAGCCGGCGCATTTCCAGTTCATTTCGCGTGGCTCGGAAGTGGCCGCTGGGGCGTAGAGGCCTTGGCGAACCTGGATGCTCTACCTGCCAAGGGAGCCATTCTCGTGCTCGGTGGCCCGAAGGTCCGCGGCGGTACTGGAGGGGCGAGCCGGGTCATCGCCCTGGTCTGACCTGATGTCGAGTCGCGTGGGCGGCAAACAGGTCGCCAAGTCGTAGTCGTACTCAAACTTTATCGCCCGGAATCGGAGTAACGAGCACGAGTCCGATTTGCCGGGCAAGGGTTGCGGCAGGGGGGAATTTGTATTGACAGGGGCCAAAACGCGCGCGATCTCTACGTGCGCACAAAAGTGCGAATAACGTACAGTTGGAGAAACCCATTTTCTGCGTCGCGATCCGGTCCCAGGCGCATACGCCCGATACGCAGATTTCCGCCTGACCCTCCGGTATGATCGCCCCAGAATCTGATGTCGCTCCAAAGCAACACGAGGAGATTCAATGAAAGAGGCGTTTGTGTGTGATGCAGTCCGCACGCCATTTGGACGTTACGGCGGCGCCCTGGCCGCAATGCGAGCTGATGACCTGGCCGCAATCCCGATCCGGGCGCTGATGGAACGCAACTCGACGGTCGACTGGTCCGCCCTCGACGACGTCGTGTATGGGTGCGCGAATCAGGCCGGTGAGGACAATCGGAATGTCGGCCGTATGGCTCTTCTGCTGGCGGGGATGCCTCAGGAGGTGCCCGGCACGACCGTGAACCGGCTCTGTGGCTCAAGCATGGATGCCGCCTCGATCGCTGCGCGTGCCATCAAGTCCGGAGAAGCCGACCTGGTGATTGCCGGGGGGGTTGAAAGCATGTCGCGGGCTCCCTTTGTCCTGAACAAGGCGGAGTCGGCCTTCAGCCGTGATGCAGAGATTTTCGACACGACCATCGGCTGGCGTTTCGTCAATCCCCGAATGCATAAACTGTTTGGCTCCGACTCGATGCCGGAAACAGGCGAGAATGTCGCGGAACAATTTGGGGTCAGTCGACAGGATCAGGACGCCTTTGCGTGTCGGAGCCAACACCGCTGGGCCGCTGCACAGAAATCCGGGTACTTTGAGCGTGAAATCATCCCGGTACCGGCCCCGCAAAAGAAAGGCGAACCGAAAATCGTGCAGACGGATGAGCATCCGCGACCCGATACGACCCTTGACGTACTGGCCAAGCTCCGGCCGATCGTCAAAGCCGGCGGGACCGTGACGGCAGGGAATGCTTCTGGAGTTAACGATGGGGCCTGTGCGCTTTTGTTGGCCTCTGAAGAGGCGGTGGCGAAATACCATCTCACGCCGAGGGCTCGCGTGGTGCGGGCTGCGGTGGCAGGTATCGCCCCGCGGATCATGGGGTTTGCCCCCGCCCCGGCTTCGCGCAAGGTTCTTGAGAAGGCGGGCCTGAAGATCTCGAACATCGATCTTGTCGAGTTGAACGAAGCATTTGCGGCTCAGGCCCTGGCTGTGACGCGCGACCTTGGTTTACCGGACGCGGCGGAGCACGTGAACCCTACCGGGGGAGCGATCGCGATTGGGCACCCTCTCGGAGCCAGCGGCGCGCGCTTGCTCACCACGGCCATCAACCAGTTACATCTCACCGGGACGCGCTACGCGCTATGCACCATGTGCATTGGCGTAGGACAGGGAATTGCCGTCGTTTTGGAACGTTGCTAGCCAGGAAATCTTATCAGCCAGGGCGCTCGTGAGATTTCGACAGCGAATCATTGTTATGAGCTGACCGGGCCGCAGTTGATAGGGTCCGGTTGTGCGCCGTATGAACAGCTGTGCGATATAGGTATAGTGAGGGCCATTTCATCGATGCCAATGAAGAATCGCAAAGACTTCGTCGCCTCACTGGCTCGCGGTATCGAGATCATCCGGGCTTTCACTAGCGAGCAAGCTGAAGACCAATCAACCGCGCGCGCGCGCGCCGGGTCGGCGGATGCTTTGACGCTGAGTCAAGTGGCCGAAAGGGCGGGCGTCGCCCGAGCCGTAGCACGACGCTTCCTGCTGACGCTCGCCGATTTGGGCTATGTCGCCAGCGACGGCAAATACTTCAGGCTGACGGCGCGTGTCCTTGATCTCGGCTATGCCTACTTGTCTTCGATGCCTTTTTCGAACGTGGCGACGGAGTTTCTCCAGGAGGTCGCCGAGCAAACCAGAGAGTCCTGCTCAGCATCCGTCTTGGACGGTCCGGACATCGTGTATGTGGCCCGGGTTGCGGCCCAGCGTATCCTGTCGATTTCCCTTTCA
>JAFBAP010000108.1 GCA_019247695.1 Verrucomicrobiota bacterium
GGATCATGCAGTACCAGGGCCAGTACGGGACCGATTGGGGCAAGGTGCTGGCCTTTGTGAGCCTGACGCTGGCGCCGGCGGTGTTCTTTTACCTGCTGGCCCAGAAGCACATCATCGCCGGCCTGACCTCCGGCGCCGTCAAGGGGTGAAGCGCCCGGCTTTTGTACAGCGACTTTGCCATGAAACTTCAGGAAGACTTGTCTGCTCAGACATCGATGGACAGCGATTTCATTTCTCAAGCCCGTGCGCTGGTGGCGCAAATGACCCTCGAGGAAAAGGCGCTGTTGTTATCCGGTGACGGGTGGTGGAAAACCCACCGTATTGACCGGTTGAACGTACCGTCCGTAATGATGACCGACGGTCCCCACGGGGTCAGGAAAGTCGAAGGGGCGGCGCTTGCCGCCAGCGTGCCGGCGACCTGCTTTCCTACCGCCTCGGCGCTCGCTTCCGCCTGGAATACGGACCTGATCAGGGAAGTCGGCATGGCTTTGGCCGAAGAATGCCAGGCTAACGACGTCCAGATTCTGCTCGGGCCGGGGGTCAACATGAAACGCTCGCCTCTGGGGGGCCGCAATTTCGAGTATTTTTCTGAAGACCCGGTTTTGGCCGGCAAACTGGCAGCGGCTTACATCCAGGGGGTTCAAAGCCAGGGCGTGGGCACGTCACTGAAACACTACGCAGCGAACAACCAGGAGTTCGAGCGCATGGCGGCCAGTTCGAACGTGGATGAGCGTACCATGCACGAGATCTACCTGCCCGCCTTCGAGTTGGCGGTCAAAGAGGCGCAGCCCTGGTCGGTCATGGCTGCCTACAACCCGGTCAACGGCGTTTATGCTACTGAAAATGAATGGCTCCTCCAGGGCATCCTGAGGGCTCGCTGGGGTTTTCAGGGGCTCGTGGTTTCAGACTGGGGCGCGATTCATGATCGTATCGAAGCGGTCAACGCCGGGTGTAACCTCGAAATGCCCGGCAGCGGAGAGTTTCACCGGGACCAGATCATTCAGGCGGCCCGCACCGGCCGGATCCCGCCTGCGACGCTCGACGAGGTTGTGGTGCCGTTGCTGGCGGTGATTCTGAAGGCTAAAGCGCTTCACCGGCCAGACGTCGCATTCAACCCGGAAGGGCATGATGCTTTGGCGCGGCGGGCAGCCGGCGAGAGTGTGGTCTTGCTCAAGAATGACGGCGCCCTCCTGCCGCTCGATCCGGCAGCCTTGAAGAGCGTTGCGTTGATCGGCGCATTTGCAAAGACGCCGCGCTACCAGGGCGCCGGCAGTTCGCAGGTAAACCCGACAAGAATCTCCACGGCATACGAGGAACTGCTGAAGCTGATGGGCAAGGACACGGTCGTCCGTTACGCCGCCGGATATGCGGAAGAGGGGGAGACAACGAGTGAATTGCTCGATGAAGCCCGGCAGCACGCTAAGGAGGCGGAGGTCGCGGTCGTTTTTGCCGGTTTGCCCGACAGCTATGAATCGGAGGGCTTTGACCGCGCGTCGCTGGAGCTTCCGCCCGGTCACAATGAGCTGATCGAAGCCGTTGCTGCCGTTCAACCCAATACGGTTGTGGTCCTCATGAATGGGTCCGCCGTTACGATGCCCTGGGCAGGAAAGGTGGGGGCCATCATCGAGGCCTGGCTGGGCGGACAAGCGGGCGGCGGGGCCGTCGCCGACGCGTTAGCCGGCCGGGTTAATCCTTCGGGAAAACTGGCGGAAACGTTCCCTGCGCGACTGGAAGACACGCCTGCCTACCCGGATTTTCCCGCCCGGGACAAAAACGCCCTTTACGGGGAAAGGTGTTTTATCGGTTATCGTCATTACGACGCCAGAAAGGTGGCTCCGCTGTTTCCGTTCGGGTTCGGTCTCAGTTACACCACTTTTGCCTACTCGGACCTGAGGGTGAGCGCATCATCAATCCGGGATACCGAGGGCGTTACGGTGGAATTGGAAGTCAAAAATACCGGTCAACGGGCCGGCAAAGAGGTGGTGCAGCTCTACGTCCGTGAACAACACCCGAAGGTCGCCCGGCCCGAAAAAGAGCTGAAGGCCTTCACCAAAGTGGCCCTCGAACCCGGTGAGGAGAAAACGGTCCGGTTCCGGCTGGAAAAGCGGGATTTTGCCTGTTACGACCTTTCTATCCACGATTGGGCGGTGAATTCCGGAACGTTCGAACTCCTGGCCGGGGGGTCCTCCCGGGATCTTCCCCTGCGGCAGATGATAAACGTGGAAGCCACCGGCCGGGTTTATCCCCCGCTGACCCGCGATTCGTTGCTGAAAGAATTCGCGGCCCATCCCAAGGGCAAGGCGCATTACGCCACCTTGGCGAACGCTTTCGGGATGGGGAACTCTGATGAAGAAGCGACCGCTGACACACCGGATCTGACCCCGGAAGAAGCGGCCGCCAAGAAGAAAGCTGCCCGGGCCGTCAAGGCGTTCCTTGACGACATGCCGGCTTACAAGGTCAGCGCGTTTTCGGAAGGTAGATTTACTCCCCGGATGCTGGACGATATCCTCCGTCAGGCGCAGTGACGGGAATGGAGCGAGCGAGTGCCGCGTGGTAGCGGCACCCGCAAGACGTGCGGCTATTCAAGGTCGAACGAAATCTTCGCGTTAAGACGGAACTGCGTGATCTTCCCGTCGCTGACCTCGGCCGAGAATTCCTGCCCATAGATGGAATGAATGTGGCGCACGGTTTTGGAGGTTTCCTCAAGTGCCTTTTGGGCAGCTTGCTCCCAGCTTTGGTCCGACTGGGAGATCACTTCGATAACGTCAACGAGTCTGGCCATGGTTGATATCCTCAAGTCGAATTCGTGCGTAAGCGGAGCGCCGGCTTTCTATGGCGGCGAAAAATGGAGTTGCCGGGAGTCGAGTGTCGGGTGCCGGGTGCCGGGTGCCGGGCATTTACGGCGTCACCCTGAATGCGTTGCGCCGGTATGGGCAGGAAGGATAACTGTCTCAATGGTGTTACGATTCTTGGCCGCGTCCGGTGAACTGGCCCGGGGTCCCGGCCATTTTCGAAGGACGAAGCGCCTTTTCTCCTGGTGACCGGCCCGGCGCCGAGCCTTGCTTTCGCAGCAGCAGCCAAAACATCAGGCCGTGGGTGACCAGCAGCGGCGGTACCACAACCGTGGGGATGAAGTACGCAGCGCCCAGCGACCCTGGGTTAATCCCAACACCGATCACTCCTTGATAGAAAGCCATGAGGAGGTCCGCGGTGCCCCAAATGTTGAACAACCATGCGGTAGGGATCGCAAACGATGCGCGAGCGGAGACCGACCATAGAGTCAGGATCGCGAGAATGGCCGCAAGGAGATCACCGTACGCCGCCGGAAAAGCGAAAGCCGGCGACAGCGAAGGTGACACAACCCCGGCAATCAGGAAGCTAAGCCCTATAAACCGGAAGGTATGGGGAACCGTTAATGCGACGAGCGCTCGCTCTCGACGTGCCGTTCGGAGCCGAGGCCAGATGTAAATCCGGGTCACAATGCCGAAGGCAATAAAGCTCATGGCGACGCTGAGCCCGAATGACGGGAGGCCATTCATGCGAGTGCTCCCTTCAGCGCAGAGTCCGCCGTGAATGAGCCCTCAACGCCATGGCTCGCCATCCAGCCCGCGTCGTCGAGCGCAAGATGGGGCGCCGGCGGCACGGGCTGCCCTTGCGCCCTCTCGTAGGCCGCGGGATCCATCCCCGGGAGGATCGGTACCGCCATGAAGCGCGCAAAGGCCGCGAGCCGCGCGCCGGCGCCCTGGCGCGATTCGGGCAATGCCGCGTGGCGCCTGGTGATCGTTTCGAAGTCCTCGGCATCTTTTCCGGTGAGTTCGCGTATGGTGTCGTTGGGCGCGCCGACTGCGAACGCGCCGCGGTCATGGTCTTGGAAGTAATGCTTCAGGCCGCCGAGCAGGATGGGCTCCTTGCCCTGCGCCTTGGCTGCCTTGTAGAACATCCAGAGCGGCGTCCGCACGTGCCGCACGTCGTGGCCGACGACCTGGCCCATGACGGCGGCCATTTCGGTGACGGTGAGCAGTTTCGGCCCCGTCGGCCGGTAGCTCTTGCCCGCGTGGCGTGCGGGGTCCAGGAGCGCGGCGACCGCAACGCGGGCGATATCGTCGACCGAGGGTGGCGCGTTGCGGCCCTCGGCCGCAACGGGCAGCGGAAAGACCCCGAGGTGCGCCGCGAACGGCATCATCTCCAGGTAGGGGCTGTCAGCGAAGAAGCCGGGATTGACGACGGTGTGCGCGATGCCCGGAAGCGCGGCGAACATCCGGTCTATAAGCCACAGCTGGCGCGACATAAGCGCCGGGTGATTGGGCCCGGCAAGCCATTGGGAAAGCCCGACGATCTGTTCGAGGCCCGTCTCACGGGCCGCGACCGCAAAGGCTGACGCACTCTGAATCACGAAGGGGTGATAGGGCGGGCAATAGTAAGCCCGCTGCACGCCGCGCATCGCGTCCATCAGCTGACCAGGATCGAAAAGGTCCGCAACGACGACCTGGGCGCCGCGACGTTGGAGCCGATCGCTGCGCGCGTCCCAGACGCGGACGGCAGCTCGTACGGGCGAGCCTTTGGCCAGCAGCTCAGCGACCACGGCGCCGCCGGTCTTTCCGGTGGCGCCGGTTACCAGAATTTTTGGTTTAATCATGGCAAGAGACGAGAGAGGGGTAGCATTTCCAGGTTGGGTACGATATCGTACCATTACTACTGAATAATTGGTACGGTCTCGTACCAAATGCAAGTGAAAATGCCGGTAATCAAGAAACCTAAGCGCCCAATACCCGTGTCCCGCGCCCGGTCCAAGCGCGTCCCCAGCTCCATCCGCGACCGCGTGGTCACCGCGGCGTTTAGCCTCTTTCGTGACCGCGGTTTTTCCAGCACCAGCATGCTGGACATTGTCACCCGTGCCCGAGTGTCCAAACGCGACCTCTATGCCCTCTTCAAGAACAAGCACGCCGTATTAGCGGCATGCATCAGCGAACGCGCCCAACGGGCACGCCGGCCTTTGGACACGACGGCCCCTATGCCGCAGAGCCGGGATGCGCTGGCCGCGTTGCTCGTTGAGCTCGGCGTATCGATCTTGACGACGGTGTGCCAGCCTGAAGTGCTGACCGTTTATCGGCTTGCGATTGCGGAATCCGATCGCGCTCCCGAGATCGCTCGAACCCTCGATGGCAGCGGCCGTGAAGCTAACCAAAAAGCGCTCACCGAGCTGGTCGGACAAGCTCAAGCGCGGGGGTTAGTCCGCGCCGGCGATCCGGAAGCTCTGGCAATCCGCTATCTCGCCGTGCTTTGGGGAGACCTCCTGATCCGGCTGTTGATGCGTGTGCGCGAGGCGCCCACCGAACGAGAAATCGAGGTCCGTGCCCGTGCTGCGATGGAGACATTGACTGGTGGCCCTGCGGAAAAAGCTCATTCGGCTTGACCCTGGAGGCCGCTCCCCTGGCCAGCATCATGATGGCCGTGCCGGCGCCGCAAAAGGAGCGCCAACGGCAACATCAACAGCGGCGCGAGGCCGGAAACGGCCAGGCCCCAGCGCAGGTTGACCAGGTCGCCCATCCACCCCACGACCCAGGGCATCAGGATCCCGCCGGCATTGCCGGCTGCGGCCAGCGCGCCAAACATGCTCGCTCCGCCGCTTGGGAAACGGTCCGCGGCGACGGCGAGCATCGTGGGCCACAACGCGCTTCCGCTGAAGCCGGCAGCCACGCAAGCCGCCAACGCCGCGCCGGGGGCCGGGCAAAAGGACCCCAACAGAAACAGGCAAACTGATGAGGCGCAGCACCAAGCTATCAGGCTAAAGGGGTTGGCCCGTGCGCCGAGCGAGCCGACCGCCATGCGCCCCGCGGCCATGGCTACCGAAAACAGGGCCAACCCCACGCCGCCGACCCACTTGGAAAACCCCAAGGAGGTCTCGGCGTAAGCCGGCAGCCACTGGGCCATGCCCATCTCGGTGGCGCCCCCCAGGCCGATGGCGATGAGCGCGCCGATGAACCAGCTATCCCCCAGCAGGCGGCGCATCGGCTGGCGCAGCCCGTCGCCTGTCACCAACGCCGGAAAGGGCAGCGGCGCAAACGCCCCTGCCAACGCCAGGGGCAAAGGGAGGAGCGCCAGACAGGTGCGCCGCCAGTCGAACCCGATCCGCAACGCCGCCGCCCCCGCCAACGTCGTCGCCACCGCCCCCACACAGTAAAACGAGTGCAGCCAATTCATGGCCGCCGAGCGCCGGCGGGGGTTGAGGGCGGCGACGACGGGGCTCAAGACGAGGTCGAGGGTGCCGGCACCTAACCCCAGGCAAAAGGCGGCCGCGCAGAACGCGGCGTAGGTCGGGGCCGCCGCCATGCCGATCAAGCCGGCGGCGATGACGCCGTTGCCCGCCAAAGTAAACCCTTTGGACCCGTAACGGTCAGCCAGCGGGCCGGCTGCCAGGATGCCGACGACCAAGCCCGAAAAATTGATGGCGCCCAAACGCCCCAATTGCTCCCGGCTCAAACCGGCGGGCCCGCCGAAAGCGGCGCTCAAACTGGTCAGGAACACCGGGAGGAGGTTCACGCCGACGGCCAAACTCATCATCGCGCCGTAGCAGAGGCCGGTAAGCAGCCGGGGGCGGATCCGCCCGTGAGGCGGTGGAACGGGGTCTTGCACGCGGGTACCATGGCGAATGCATCCCCGCAGCGCCAGGGCGAACCTCACGGCCATTGCGGGGCCGCATGGCGGCGATGCTCAGGCATGCCAACCTGTTTGGAACCCGGCATCCGGCACCCGAAACTTCTCAACATTGTTCTCCGGCCGTTTCGTGCGTACGTTCGTGGCGTTATGCCCTCAGACGAACTCCTCACTCCGAATCTTAAAGCGCTCACGATTAATCTGGACGAACCGAGATACGGTACCTTCGCCGAGATTGGGGCCGGGCAGGAAGTGGCGCGCCACTTTTTCCAGGCCGGGGGCGCCGCGGGTACGATGGCCAAATCGATTTCGGCTTACGACCTGAAGTTCGGTGACGCTATTTACGGCACGGCGGCCCGCCACGTGTCGCCTGAGTGGCTGCACGCAATGCTCGATCACGAATACGATCTCCTGATCGAGCGTTTAAAAGAGCTCCGCGGCGATCGGTCGGCGTTTTTCGTGTTTGCAGATACCGTGTCGGCCGGCGGACAGGAAGACGCTGACGACAGGCATGGCTGGATGGGCATCCGTTTTCAGGATGCACCCAACACCACCCCCAGCGACATCATCCTGCACCTGCGCATGTGGGACAAGGAGCACATCCTCCAGCAGCAAGCGCTTGGCATCGTCGGGGTAAACCTCATCTACGGGGCCTTTTACTACCTTAACGACCAGGACCGTTTCATCCGTTCGTTGGCCGATAATCTGGGCATCGATCGCATCGAGGTCGACATGGTCACCTTTTCGGGCCCGTTGTTTGCGCAGGTCGACAACCGCCTCATGAGCCTGAAGCTCGTGGAATACGGCCTGACCAACGCGGTGATGTTCAGCCCGCAAGGTATGGTGTTGCAGCCCTCCGAGGTGCTGCATGACAAGGCAATCCTGGTGGAGCCGGGCAGTTTCCGGCCGGTGACGCTGGTTAACGAGGATATGCTGCGCTGCGCGTTGGCGCAGTTTCTGCAGGAGCCCGCCGTACAAGGGATCGACGTGGTGGTGTTACTCGAGATCACCCTGGAAAACCTGCGGGCCGCAGGGAACCTGGATGCGTCTCACTTTTTGGCGCGGGTCGACACGCTGGCGGCTCTGGGCAACAACGTGTTGATCTCCAGTTACCAGGAGTTCTACCGCCTCACCAGCTATTTCCGGCGCTACACCAAGCAGATGGTGGGGGTGGCCATGGGCATCAACACCCTGTTGGAAGTTTTCAACGAGAGTCACTACGAGAACCTCGAAGGCGGGATCCTGGAATCGTTCGGCCGGCTGTTTCGCAACGCCACCAAGCTCTACATTTACCCGATGCGGAAGGCTGCCTTCGACCGCTACTGCAAGAAACCCGCCGGGACCATCCCGGACGCGGCGACGCCTGTGCGGCCAAGGAGCACGTTACCGGTCGACGTTTACATCAACGCGAACAATCTGCAGGTGACGACGCATCTCCGAAATCTTTATGCACACCTGCTGGAAAGTCACTACATCGAAGCGCTGGTGGGCTATAACCCGGCGATCCTGGATATCTTTTCGCGCGATGTCCTGGCCAAAATCCAGGGTGGGGACAACAGTTGGGAAAACATGGTCCCGACGAAAGCGGCGGAGTTGATCAAGCAGCGTGGCCTTTTCGGGTACCGGCCGCTGGCGAACCCTGAATCACAGCCTGTTCCTGAAGCACCGGTCGCCGCATCGTGAGCGGCTGGCTGGTGCAAGAGCGATCACTGAAAAAGCTCGTGGAGGCAGGCGGGGCAGAATGCGTCCGCGCCCGTAAAGACCCGGTTGCCGGCGAGAAGGGCGTTTCGGTCCCCTTCGGAGAGGCCGAGTTCATTCAATTCGAACTCGCTCAAGCCTGCGAGCCTGGCTGAGGTCAACGGTTCTTCGTGCCCGGTAGCGCACATCCCCCCTTCGTCGTCGGGCGAGGCCACCCATACAGGGCCGGTGAGAATAAAACTGTCGGGCATCGGTACGAAGACACGGCCGCAACCGTCGCATTCACAGCTAAACTCATGGGGCGCAACGTGCAGAGTAGCCTTCCGACGTAAACCGCCGTTGCACCCAGGATTGAAGCCCCTCCATCCCTGGAAACGCCTTCGGACTTCGGCATGCAAACCCAGCAGTAACGGGCCAAGGGAGAACTTTTTCATGTCCAATAGGAGGTTTATCGTCAAGAACAGCGCTTGCTTAAGCCGTGCCAGAAACTTCCGCCTGCCCGAGCCCAAAAAAGTGACGGCGTGGTCAGCAGCCGGCGAGGGGACGCAGCCAAGCCGGGATCGGATGAGCAAGTCGTTGACCGCGAGGAGGAAGCGACTTACGGGGGCATCAAACCCGGGTGTCGGGCCGTCCATTCGACGAATCCCGGGACACCCGTATCCGCGCGCAGCGAGGCTCGGAGAAAGAATTCGTCCCCGGTTCCGGTTGTCCGGAACCGGGACTACGCGTCTCGGATACGGGACGTGTTAAACCATTCCGATGGCCATGGAAGTAAAATCTTGCCGCCCTTCCCAGGTGCCCTGCCAGGGTTAAACCTATTAAGCCTTATAAACGGCCTTAGGCCCAACGGGCCGGGAGACGGTTTGATGGCCTGAAGGGCCAAAGGAACTTCGGCCAGGGTTTAGCCCGGGGAAGGCGTTTCCCTCCCCGATTCAGCTCTGGCGGGGCGGCAGAAAGCGTTGCTGGCGGGTTCTGCCGCCCCTTCAGCAAATCCAGCCCGGCGGGGCGGGCGTTTGTTAGGATGGGCGTACAGGCGTGACGCCTTAGGAGGGCTCGATCGTGATTTGACGATTACCCAGGGGGTAAAGCCCTGGGCTATGTTCTTCCGGCCCGTTGGGCCTAAGACCGATTCAACCGGTTACGGAACATCCTCCGGCGCCGACACCCGTTGAGCCGCCATTCCACCGAGAATAACGATCTGAATGGAATTAAAACGCTTCGCGTTGCCTTGCGTGCATCACGACTTCTGCGCGGGTCCTGTACACCGGCCGCAGACTCCTGGTCTCAAAGAAGCGGACCTGGTCAGTGATGTGCGGCGATCCCGGCCGGGAAGCGTTCCCGTAGTTGAGAACGGCGCTGGCCTTCGCGCCGTCCGGGGTGAACTCCACAATCTGGATATAGGTTTCCCCGCCGTAGGCGAACGCCTGATTGGAGCCCTGCAAGGGGTAGAAGTACACCTTTCGCAACGCTCCAAACGGTTCATCGCTGCCGTTTCCCGGCGAGTTGGTCAGGGTGATGGTTTTCTGAAAGGCCGGATCATGGGTCGCGAGGAGAATCCGGTTCGCGTCGCCCCAGGCCGCGTCCAACCTCCCATACTGGGCTTGCAGTTGTTTGGCTGCCTGCACCAGGAACGGCACCGCCCGGGCCGGGTCCTTCAATCCGCGCGGAGTGGTCAGCGGAGAACCGGGTGCAAACGGTTGCCGGAACGCCGGGTACGACGGGCCCCAGCGGTCATCCTTCGGTGAGTTCGGGTCGGCGACGTAGAGGCGGTACCATTGTTGGAACAGGAGGGCGCCCCGGCTATCCGCATTACTGTTTCGATCCCAGCGTTGCAGCACGGCGGCGGCGGCCGCCGCGGTCGGATCGCCGGAAGCGCGCGCCGCGGTGATCAGGTCCGGCACCACCCGTTGGGCCATGATCATGGTGGTCGACATTTTACCCGCGATGATTTCTGCCGGGGTAAACTTGGGCCGGGAAAGGAGAAAAGTCGCCCCGTGCTGCGGCCGGAAGTACATGTCGTCGGGCGCGATGTAGCCGGGGTAATCTTTTGTGCGGATCGTTTGCGGAAAGGTCGCGAACCAGGGGGGATCATTGGAGTTCTGCACGAAGCCGCCCGGCGGATCAACTGTGCGCGGCAGTTCATCCCAGCGGAGGGTCTCGGTCCATAGGTTTTTGCTGGAAGTGCCGGGCAGGATACCGGCGAACTCAGCGTAAGTGCCGCCGCTCCGCCGCGGTTGCCGGCCGCCGAAAAGGTACATGATGTGGCCTTCCCGGTCCGCGTAGATGACGTTGAAGAAAGGCATCTGGAGGCGGCGGTTGGCCTGTACGAACTCCCCGAATTGCCGCGCAAGCATCATCTCCCAGTACTGGCTCATGACCGAGTTGGTATCCAGGCCGGCGACGCGCAGGGCCAATGCCTTGTCGTCGCGCCTGGCAATCACCGGGCCGTGAACGGACGAGAGCACCGAGACGGTCTGGGGCACGAGGGCGCCGTCAGGCTGGCGCACCTTGATCTCCGAGGTACGTACGTCGAACGGGTGAACCTGGCCATCAAAGAGGTAACCGTCGCCCGACCGTTGCAGTTCATAGAGGTCGGCGTTCTTGATGGCGTTGTTCGTGTGGGTCCAGCCGAGGTAATCGTTGAAGCCGATCCCCAGGCACGGCGACCCGGGAAAGGCGACTCCGTACGCATTGACCAGAGGATGGTCCGGGTCGCCGACCACGAGGTTGGCTTCCATCCATTGATACACGCCCAACCCCGGAAGCGGCTGGTTTACGCCCCACCCCAACTGCGGATTTCCCACCAGGATCGGGTGTCCCGAGACGGACTTTGCCGGCGCGAGTGCCCACCCGTTTGAAGCTTTATGCACCTTGATCTGAACGGCGGCGCCGGCGTTGAGCTGGCTATGCTGCCAGCCGGCCAGCAACTGGGCGACGTTTGACTGGTAGAGCATGAAGTTGAAGTGGATGGTGAACTGGAACAACGCCGGCACGTCGGACGGCACCAAGGGCAACACCGGTTGAAAAACCGGGCTGATACCGTCCCGGTGAGCTGCGGCGTAAGCGTTCATGCCCTCGACAAATGCGTCGATCAACCTCCGTTGGGGCAAACCGCCCTGCCGGTACCACTCCTCGGCACGGGGTCCGATGCCATAGGTCACCACCCGCGTATCGCTCTCCACGTTCGCACCCTTTTCGCCCGGCCCGAAATACTCGGCCGATCGTCCCCTCGCCGCGGCGATGTTCTGCAGGATCAACTCCGCATGATTCTCCATCTGGGCGTAGCCGAAACCGCGCACGACGGTCAGGAGATCAGGACCATAAATGTGCGGAATACCAAACTCGTCCCAGAGGATTTCGCCAGGGTGAGGCGGGGAGGCTTGCGCGCCGGACAACGCTTGCTCGAGAGGGGACAAGGCCGCAGTTGAATCATTTTCCAAAAACGCCATCAGCGCAAAAATAAGCAGGATCCGGCTCATTGTGATGCCCATTTCTTTTTCGCGCCACGCTTGGCGCGGGGGGCTTACCGATTCTCAGGCTGGTTCAGCCGGTTTTTGCGCCGGAGGGGCATTTAAAAAGCGCAACCTTCTGCACGCTGCCTGCCGGCCGCTAGAGCAGTTGCATCTCGAGGTCGGCGAACGCCCGCAAGTCGTCCATGCGAACATCTGAGACCGCCCAGAAGAAAAATCCGCCCCGCTCCCAGTGCAGAACGTTGTAGCCATTCTGGGAGAAACTTTGCACCGGGGCCGCGTGACCGGATTTCGACGGCCCGATAAACAGGTTGATGATGTGTTTATTGCGCCGGTAAACCAGGGCGGCGACCTCCTGGCGGTCGAGGTAGTCGAGCCGTCCACCGATCAGGTCAAACCCGTGCTGAGCGAAGTCCTGCACGGGCGGGGAAAATTCCAGTTTTCCGGCAAACCATGGCTTGACCGTGTGTTGGTCGGTCGAGGGTACGTCCAAAAGGTGCGTGGCGAGCAGCGATCGGATATGACCCTGGATCACCTGCGCGGCGAGCGTGCGATCCTCGGCGCCGCCGGTAAGCCAACCCGGCCGTAAGAGAGCCAGCCCGAAAACGATGGCAAGAACGGCGGCAAGGGCCATCGGAACGGAAAACCAGGGGATCACGACCCGTTGCCGGAAACGGTCCGCACGTTCCTTCGGCTTCGCGGGGGCCGCCGGCAGAGAAGATAGAACCCGGGTGCGCAGCGAGTCCGGCACGTCGAACGCGAGTTCGGGCTGGCCCAACAGCTCGCGCAGCCCTTTTCGGGCCTCGAGAATCTGAGCGCACGCCGCGCACTCACGCAGGTGACGCTCTACGGCGATGATCGTCGCGGCATCCAGTTCGTTGTCGATGCAGGCATCTATGAACTCCTGACACTCCTCGCAATTCATAGGTCGTCGTGTTCCTTGCGCTCGCGCAGCGAGAGTTGCAGCTGGTCCCGGGCACGCGACAGGCGCGACATTACCGTGCCTAGGGGAATCCCGGCCACCTCAGAGATCTCCTTGTAAGACAAACCTTCCAGTTCCCGCAGGACCACGATCTCACGAAAGTCTGCCGGTAACGCCGCGATCGCCTCCCGAACGGTTTCAATCGTCGCCTTGGCAACTACGCTGGCGCGGGGTCCCGGCGCCGCATCCGGGATGTCATTGATCTCTCCCTCCGGCACAAGCTCTCTTTCTTTCACGTTCCGGGTTTTTAACGCGTCATAACACGTGTTCCGAACGATTCGCAGAAACCAGGCGCGTACGTTTCCCTCCGTGCGGAAACTCTCGAAGAAACGGAAGGCTTTAACGTAAGAATCCTGCACGACATCCTGGGCATCCTCTTCATTCCTCATCAACCAACGGGCAAGGTTATACGCATCCTTCATCAGCGGCAGCGTAAGATTTTCAAACCGCGCCCGAGCTTGCTCGTCGTTCATGCGACGGTGCTACCGTAGAGAAAACCTACCGGGATTCGAGGAATTTTATTCCTCAGAAGGTGCGCGGGGGCCGAGAGCGCTGAATGTCATACCCCTGGATCTCCCGCACACCTTCTACGCCCCTTCTCAGGGTGGTTGAGCCGGTTTTAGCCCCGCAGGGGCGGCAGAAAATGCGAGCGACACCTTTTTGCCGCCCCTTCAGCAAATCCAACCCGGCGGGGCGGGCGTTTGTTAGGGAGGGCGTACAGGCCTGACGCCTTAGGAGGGCTGGATCGTGATTTGACGGTTACCCAGGGGGTAAAGCGCTGGGCTAAGTTCCCTTGGCCCTTCGGGCCGTGAGACGGTCATGGCCGTCCCAGCGCTGCCCTCAAACACTGTGGGTGAAGCTCAACCGGTGTAAGGAATAAACGCGGGCCGCTCCGGGTAGTTAACGATGTCGGCAGAGTGAGTCGACGCAAAAACAAAAAGAACCGGAGAAAACACTTTAATGAACAATCGTTGTGCCAGTTGTCAGGCCCGCTGCCGCTTCCGCAGCGTTCCTGGCGGCGCCTGCAAAATCCATCCGGATGCGGACCGGGCGATCCCGTTTCAACCCCCGTCGCTTCATCATCATGCGTCCGGGATCAATGCAACCGCGGAGAGGAAGGTGGGCCGGTGAAAAAGGCTTCCTCAGATTACATCGTTCAAAACGGCCACGACGACGCGGTTGATCGCCGCGGATTCCTCAAGTGCATGGCGTGGGCCGGCACGGGCGTCATCTGGTCGATCAATGGCGGGATCTTAACATCTAATGTCCTGGGAGAAGGCGCCGCCAACGCGGGTGCCATCGCTTCGGCGGAGCTGAATTTCGTCCAGATCAGCGATAGCCACATCGGCTTTGACAAGCCGGCCAACACCGACGTGTCCGGCACGTTTCGGGAAACCATCAGGCGCATCAACGCCCTGCCGAAAACATCCGAATTCCTGCTGCACACGGGCGACTTGACCCACCTTTCCGACCCGGCCCAGTTCGATACCCTGGCGCAGTTGCTCAAGGACTGCAGGACCAAGGACGTTTTCTATGTGCCGGGTGAACACGATATTTACGACGGCGGCGCACAGTTCCGGGACAGGTTCGGCCAGAAAACGGCCGGTTCAGGCTGGTACAGCTTCGACCAGAAAGGGGTCCACTTCGTGGGCCTGGTCAACGTGGCCAGCATCCAGGAAGGCGGCCTGGGCGTCCTGGGGCAGGAACAACTTGACTGGCTGGAAAAGGATCTCAAAGGTTTGTCGGCCAGCACGCCCATTGTCTTGTTTGCTCACATCCCGTTATGGGCGGTCTACCCGCGATGGGGCTGGGGGACCGACGATGCGGAGCGCGCCCTCGGGTTCGTCAGGCGCTTTGGCTCGGTGACGGTGCTCAACGGGCACATCCATCAGGTGATGCAGAAAGTGGAGGGTAACATCACCTTCCACACCGCCCGCGGAACGGCCTTTCCATTACCCACGCCCGGTTCGGTGCCGAAGCCGGTGCCGGTGGTGGTGGAAGCCGCGCACCTCAAACAGATGCTGGGGCTGACGAGCGTAAACTACACCCAAACCAACCATAGCCTGGCTGTGGTCGACTCCACGCTAGGGTAAGAAAACGCGTTGCCATGATTTCCTGGGACAAAGTTCACGGCGGACTGACACATTTTCCGATCGCGTTGTTGTTGTTTTCAGCGGCTTGCGACTTTGCCGCCGTCGCATTCCGGAAACTGCCGTTTGCGCGGGGGTTGCAAACCGTAAGCTATTATGGGTTGATCTGCGCCGCGGCCGGCTCCATCGTCGCCGTAACCTCCGGCCTTGCCCTCACAAACGGCGTTTTCTGGGGGCGCGGCGATTTGCTGCTCCACCAACGCTTAGTCTGGCCGACATTCGGTCTGCTGGTCGGTCTGGCCGTGTGGCGGCTGATCGTACGGGACGCGATGTCGCGGACGGGCCGGTGCGTGTACCTGGTCCTGATGGCCCTGGCGTCCGGGTGCGTGGCGGCTGCGGGGTATTTCGGAGGGGAACTGTTGTTGAAAGGCGGCTGAACGGTGCTGACCTCACTCGAAATCAAAGGCGCGGCGGCTGCCGTCATGGCCTCGGCCCTCCTCCTGACCGGGACCTTTGCCGCCGCCGGCCTTTATCGGGCGCACCGCCGCGCGGATCACGAGGCCCGGGAGCCGGTTCCTTCCGCACTGGCTACCACCAAGGGACGCAGCTTCTTCTTTCGAAGCTGCGCGCACTGTCATGGTCAGGATGCCGATGGGGGTGAAGACGCTCCAAGCCTGCGCAAACTCCAGATCAGCGGCTCCCACATGGCTCTCGTCATCCGCAGCGGCATCAAAGGTGAGATGCCGTCATTCGCCAAGACATACAATGACGAGGACACCGGGGCGATCGTGGCCTATCTGAAAACGTTGAACTAAGGATTGGGAGTTGAACGTCCGGTAAACCCTGGCTAAGTTCTCCTGGCCCTTCGGGCCGTAAACCGGTCACAAAGCCGGCCGAGGAAGGGCGGTTGGGTTGCGCAGATTGTACCTCGATGACTATCGAGGTGGTATCAGGTGACCCGAATGCACCCGGCAGCGTCCGGTCTGAACTGCGCTTGGGCTGCGGGGAAACCTGTTTCGAACTTGCGCCAATTGTGAAAAATATTCGTTTTCGACCGTCGATCGAGTATTGATTTGTCTTTACCGGCCTTCAATTGTGCACCGCCGAAACCTGGAGCTCGCCCCGCCGCCATCGGTCCTCATCACCGGCCCGAGCGGGGATGATCGACCTGCTCAGCCGCGTGTGTACGTGATCGGCAAGGACCGGACGTGCCGGGAGGAACTCTCAATGCTGCTGCAACCGCGACACGCATTCGAGTTGTTTGAAGATGGCCAGCCGGCCCTTGAGGCAGCCCGGCGCGTGCTGCCGGACCTGGTTATGCTTGAAATGCCCGCCTCGCAAGGCAAGGGGGATACCCTCGATTGGCTGCGTGCCTTGCGGGACGACATTGATGCGCGGCTGCGCGCCCTACCGGTCATCGCGTTTGGAGCCTTGGACCACGGCGTGCGGTCGTGCGCCTTCGAGGCCGGAGTGAATGATTTCGTGCCCCGGCCTTTTTGCCGGCATGAGCTTTGGGCCCGCATCGATACGCAGCTCGAACTCGCCGCATTCAGACGCGCGGGGAGCGAACTGCAGCAGCGCGAGGACCATTTCCGATCGCTGATCGAGAACTCTTCCGACCTGATCACCGTCATCAATCAAGAAGGTTTTATCCGGTACCAGAGCCCGTCAGCGGAGCGCATCCTGGGTTACCGGCCCGCGGACCTCGTGGACCGGAGCGCTTTCGAGTTGGTTCATCCGGACGATCTGACCCGCGCGCGGGCGGCCCATCAGCGCGCATGGCGCGACCCGGCGCCTCGGACTCCGGTCGAATACCGTTTTCGCCACCGCGACGGCACCTGGCTGGTGTTGCAGTCGATCGGCCGGCGCATGGCAGCCGTCGAAGGGGGTGAGAGCTTGATCGTGGTCAACTCGCGCGACGTCACGACGCATAAACAGCTGGAAATACAGTTGCGCCAGGCGCAAAAGATGGAACTCGTCGGCCGGTTGGCGGGCGGCGTCGCCCACGACTTTAACAACCTCTTATTGGTCATCTCGGGCCACCGCGAATTACTTGAGCATGGCGACCTTTGCCCGGGGGATCTCCGGGAATCTCTGGCTGAGATCGGCCGGGCGGTTGAACGTGCGGCCGCTCTGAACCGGCAGTTGCTTGCCTTCAGCCGCCGGCGGGTCCTCGAGCGGAAGGCACTGGATTTGAACGACGTGGTTACCGCCACCGAGAAGATGCTGCGCCGGCTCATCGGCGAGGATATCCAGCTCATCACCAATCTTCAGTCCGGGCTCAGCCCGGTGCGAGCGGACCCGGGTCAACTCGATCAGGTGATCCTGAATCTTGCGGTGAATGCCCGGGATGCGATGCCCCGGGGCGGTATCCTGCAACTGGAAACTCGCGAACTCGAAGTGGACCGGCTTCCTACGGGCGGGTTCCCGCGCGAGGGGCCGTCCGGCGGCCGTTACGTGCGGCTGGCCGTCAGCGATACCGGGACGGGCATGACGCCGGAGGTGCAGGCGCGAATTTTTGAGCCCTTTTTCACGACGAAAGCCGAAGGGCAAGGCACCGGGCTGGGCTTGAGTGTGGTACAAGGAATCGTTCACCAGAGCGGGGGACACCTCGAGGTGGCAAGCCGGCCCGGTCGCGGCACGACCTTCAGCGTTTACCTGCCGGCCCTGCGCGGCCTGGCCGTGCCCAAGCCTGCGAGGTCAGCCGGCAGACCGGCGCCGGGCCGGAGCGAAACGGTGCTGCTGGCCGAGGATGAGGATCCCGTGCGCGCCGTTACGGCCCAACTGCTGAAGGTGCTCGGGTACCGGGTCCTCCAGGCATCCAGCGGCGCCGAGGCATTGCGCCTGGCCGAGACCAGCCGGGAAAAGATCCATTTGTTGCTGGCCGACGTGGTGTTGCCAGGATTGAGCGGGCAACAGTTGGCAAATATCCTCACGGCCCGGGACCCAGGCATGAAGGTGCTTTTCCAAAGCGGCTACACGGACGATGCGATCATTCGCGGCGGCATCACTCAAACCGAAGTCGCCTTTGTGCAAAAACCCTTCACGATCGACGTCCTGGCCAAAAAGATCAGGGAAGTCCTCGACGATCAAATGCCGCAAAACGGGTAACGGGTAAGGGGTAACGGGTAACGGGTAACGGGTAACGGGTAACGGGTAACGGGTAACGGGTAACGGGTAACGGGTAACGGGTAACGGGTAACGGGTAACGGGTAACGGGTAACGGGTAACGGGTAAC
>JAFBAP010000109.1 GCA_019247695.1 Verrucomicrobiota bacterium
CTTTTTGCGGTCTCGGGGGCACACAAGGCCCTCGCGTATAAGCTGAATCCGGTCATGGCAACCTTGCTCGGCATGTTGACGGGAATCGGCGGCGGCATGGCGCGCGATGTTCTGTTGGCCGAGATCCCCACCGTGTTGCGGGCGGACCTTTATGCGGTGGCGGCCTTGGTTGGTGCCGCGATTGTCGTGATCGCAAACCTGCTGCAACTGCCTTCCGGCGTGGCAGCGCTCGTAGGGGCGGCCCTCTGCTTCGGACTCCGCGTCATGGCGATCAAACATGGCTGGCGGCTCCCGGTCGCCCGGGCGGATAGGCGACCTTCCAGGGACACCGAGACGGCGGACGATGGTTCGGAAACTTGATAAGCTGTGATAACTTCCGGGTGCATGCCATGAGCGCTCCCGTTACCACCGAGCGATCTTTTGCCGAGCAGCACGCCATCAACTGCCGGGCTGTGGAACGGCTTTGGGCTGACCCCCGTTATGCGCAAACCGATCAAACCATCGAAACCGATCGAGACGGCAACCCCCTCATGAGCCCCCCGCCGGAATGGCATCACGACATCCGAAAAAATCGAATCACGGTACAGCTCGCGCGATTGATTTCTGAAGGCGAGGCGCTCGTCGAGACAGCCGTCTCGACCCATGCGGGGGTGAAAGTGCCGGACGCGTCCTGGTTTAGTGAGGAACGCTTGAGACAACGGTTCGAAGCCGCGGCCGATGATCGGTTAACGAAAATTGCGCCGGACCTCTGCGTGGAGGTTTTATCACCTGATGAAGAAGAAACGCTCAAGACAAAGCGGGCGGCTTACTTCGGCGTTGGGGTACGGGAAGTGTGGTTATGCGACCTCGACGGAACGATGCGCTTTTACGGTCCGGAGGGACGGCTGGAGCGCTCAAAAATCTGCCCTGATTTTCCTCGAAGGATTTCGGCAGAGTATAGGCCCGGGGCCTAAAAAGCCGCCGGCGTCCGGTTCCGGCGGGTGTCGTTTGCTGTTAAATCGGCTTAGCCAGCTTACAAGCCCTACCCTTATGCCATTTAGACACTTACATTACGTATTTCGGTAGAATATCGGCTCAGGGGGGCACCGGATGATGCTCCGCGCCTTGTTGAATTGGTCTTATAGCATTTAAGACAGTTATCTTGGCGGAATTTCGACCGGGTTTCAGCCCCGAAGGAGCGGCAGAACTTAGCCCGGGGTTTACCCCACTGCCATTTAGTTAAGGACGGCAGGCCGGGCGTGGCGTTCGTCCCGCAGGGACGGCTGAGGTTAGCCAGGGACTTCAGTCCCTGTGAAGGCGTCCCCCCGGGGTTACGTCCCATCGGGACGCCTGAAGGCGTGCGCCGAGGCCAGGCGGCGTCAAAGGTGGGGGATGTTCGGGTGTTCGTCGCCGAGGGTTGCGCCGGGTTTGGCTGGCCGTTTGGGAGCCGGCACCCGCCGGGCCAGCGTTTCAGGCGTCCCTACAGGACGCAATCGCTCTTAAATGCCCCGTCCAGGGACTGAAGTCCCTGGCTAACCTCAGCCGTCCCTTCGGGACGAAAGCAATACCCGGCCTTGTATCCTTAACTAAATGGCAGTGGGGTTTACCCTGGGAAGGCGTTTCCCCCCCGACCCAGCCCTCCTAAGGCGTCACGCCTTAGGAGGGCTCGATCGAGATTCTACGGTTGCCCAGGTTGAACCCTGGGCTATGTTCCTTTGGCCCTTCAGGCCATCAAACCGTCTGCCGGCCCCTCGGACCTAGGGCCGATTCAACCAGCTACGGAGCATCCTCCGGCACCCCCTGAGCCGGCATTTAACGAAGATAACTATCCAAATGGTATGAATGGCCACAACTTTGACAAATGACCCACTAATCGATACAAATGCGTCGTCCTTTTCAGGTTTGTGTGCTGATAAGATCAGAAGTGATGCCATCCAGGCGGGTCGTCCGCCGGCCCGGCGGAGATTTCAGCTTGCTGCGACTGGTGATTACAGTAAGTAGGCCGAACGTCTGCACCCCCGCTACCCCCGGATTTGCCCATTGGCTTTCGGCGGCATCACACCGGCGCAGCGCTCCACGGCGGCGACGACTTCCGGCACCGTGACTTCGTGCATGCACCGAAAATCCACCGGGCACTCCCGCAGAAAGCAAGGGCTGCATTCGACGTGCCGGCGTACCACCACGTTCCCCTCCCCCATCGGTCCGGTCAAAGCCGGCTCGGTGGAACCGAAAATGGCCACGGCCGGCACCCCCAGGTAAGCCGCCAGGTGCATCGTGCCCGTGTCATTGGTCAGCAACAACCGGCAACGGCAGAGCGCGTCCATCAACTCGGCCAGCGAAGTTTTGCCGGTGAGATCAGTGGCATTGGCCCCAAGGGCCTGAACGATCGGCTCCGCAACGGCCTGATCCTTGGCCGTTCCCAGGATCAGCCAGCGGAACCCGTGCCGCTCGCTCAGCAGCTTGGCGGCCTCGGCGAAAAACGGCCAACGCTTGGCCGGCCCGTACTCCGCCCCGGGACACAGCCCTAACACCTGCGGGTCCGGCACCGGCGTGCGCGGGACGCCAAACTTCGCGTCGGCGAGATCCGCGCCGATCCGTTCGGCCATCCGGAGGTAGTGTTCGGCTTGGTGCCGGAGAGGACCCGGCGCCTTCTTTTCCGGGATGATTTGGTTGAGGCACCAGGTCCGCCAGGGCCGGGCGTACCCGACCCGGCGGGGAATACCGGCCAGCCACGCTTCCAGGCCGGACCGCGGCGAATTCGGAAGGAGCAACGCCGCCTCGAAGCGTCGCTCCCGCAGCCTTTGTGCCACTCGCCAGGTATTTTCGCCGTTATCGATCGTCAGGACCTCGTCCACTTCCGGCACCGACCTCCAGAAATCAGCCAGCTTGCCTTTAGTCAGGACCGTAAGGTGCGCATCCGGGCGCCCGGCTTTGATGGCCCGGACCGCGGGCACGGTCATCACCGCGTCTCCCAGCCAGTTGCTCGAGCGCACCAGGATTCGAAACGGCGCCAGCTTACCCGCCAAGCGTGGCGGCACGTAAACGCCCCGCCGGTACTTCCGGAGCAGAAAATGCGGGGACGGCGTCTTCCACCGGCGGTGCACCCAGAACCAGTCATGCGGCGCCCGCCGGACCTGTTCAGCCACCGCCTCGTTTATGCGGCTGGTGACCTCCTCGATTGAGAGCTCCCGGTGTTCGATTAGCGGCTCAATCCCAACGCGCCAACGTGCCACCCCCACCGTGCAGATCGTTACAGGGAATAACGCCGCCCCGGTTTTTTTGGCCAGAATGGCCGGTAACGGGGTGGTTGAGGCCAACCGGCCAAAGAACGGCGTCCAGACGCCGTGATCCCCGGCGTGCTGGTCCACCAGGATGCCGAGCATCCCGCCCTCACGCAGCAGGTTCAAACTCCGGTTCAAGCCGGCGGACCGGTCAATGAGTTCGAGGCCGCTCCTTTCCCGTGACTGCCGGACGTGCGCATCCAGCAACCGGTTCTTCAAAGCCTGATAAATGGCCCCGTGCCGTCCGGGTCGCACCCAGCGCGCCCCGTGGATCAACAGTTCCCAATTGCCGATGTGGCTTAAAACCCCGACGACGGCTTTCTGGGAGTTGAGTTCCTGGACGCGCCCTTCAAAAGCGCTGAGATCAAGGTATTGCCGCACCTCTTCCCATGGCATTTCACCGAGCGGCACCGCGCATAACAGGTTCGCTCCCAAGGTCTGGAAATGCCGGCGGGCGCAACGGCGGACCTCGGCGTCGGCCCAGGCCGGAAACGCGATTCGAATGTTCCGATACGCAAGCCGGCGGTAGTTTCCCGCCAGAGCGTACCCGAGCAGGCCGAGCGCCTGGCCCAGTCGAAACGTCCCGGCCAACGGAATCCGTTTCAGGCACCAGGCCACGGCCCGGTAGAGGCCGTAGACCAATCGATGGCTCAATGCCGAGAACCTGCCCCTGCTCATGGCTGAAGCCGGCACCGTACCTTGCTCGAAAAACGCTGTCCAGGGGCGTTAACCTCGCGGGTGAAACTTCCGGTGAATCGCGCGGAGGCGGCTCTGGTCGACGTGGGTGTAGATCTGCGTCGTCGAGATGTCGGCGTGCCCCAACATCTCCTGAATGATGCGCAGGTCGGCACCATGGGAGAGCAGATGCGTGGCAAAGGAATGACGCATCAGGTGCGGGTAAACGTTTTTGTCGAAACCGGCGAGCGCCGCGGCCTCTTTCACGATTTGCCAACCCCGTTGGGTGGTCAGCTTTTTGCCATGGCGGGATAAAAAGATTTCGCTGCCGGACCGGGGCGTCACCATACCGGGCCGTTCGTGGGTGAGGTATGCCGCGATCGCCTCACAAGCTTTGCGGCCAACCGGCACCAACCGGGTCTTGCTCCCCTTCCCGATCACCCGGATCACCCGTTCGTCCAGATTCAGGTTTTCCAGGCGTGCCCCGGTCAACTCGCTGATGCGCAATCCGCTGGCATAGAGCAACTCGAGCATGGCGCGATCCCGCAAAGGAAACGGACGGCCGCTGAGATTTACCGACAGCAACCGTTCCACCTCAGCTTCATTTAACGTCTCCGGCAGGTACCTTTCCAGCCGCGGCAAAGGAAGTAATTCGGCCGGGTCGCGTTCCGTAAACTGCCGGTTCCGGCAGAACCGGAAAAAAATCTTTATCGCCACGACCAGCAATTTGATCGACGCCGCCGCCAAACCCTGGGCTTTGCGATCGGCCAGGAAGGCGCTGATGTGCTCCAGTCTCACCAGGGACGGCTGCGTGATTTGCTCATGACGGGACAACCAGGCTTTGAACTCTTCCAGGGATCGGCGTGTGGAAATCTGGTAGTTCGTCGACAGGCCACGCTCGGTGGCGAGAAACAAAATGAACTCGTCAATGGCGGCGCCGAAGTCGATTTCCAAAGTGGCGCCGATCGTACGCCGGGAAGCCGGCACGGGCGATGAGAATTTCCGGCCCGCCGTCAATTAAAACAATTGAGCTGGGACCGGCCGAAACCGGCCCCAGCCACGCTTGCTGTCATCTCAAACGGGAGATGAGCAATTACCTCACGTTGAGTGCCCTAGCCAAGAGACACTCACCGAAGACAAGCCTCACAACTTGCCCTCGAACACCTTACCATGGCAGAACTCACGCGCTTCTCAATATTGAACTCAATACCAAATTCTGGTTATTATAACATTGCCGGAATTGCGGATTCGCCTGCACCCCTAAACTTCTGACCCGCGTCTATCCTCCTCCAACTCGCAAGGAAATTTCCCGGCGCCGAGTTCACCAGGCGGGGGTATCGCTTCGTCGAACTTTTCCTTGCGATCCGGGCTCATATTGTATCTTACTGGGCTTCAATCCTGGTTCCGCAAGCGGGCATAGCTTAATGGTAAAGTTCCAGCCTTCCAAGCTGGCCATGCGGGTTCGATTCCCGTTGCCCGCTCCAGGTTCGGCAATGAGGCTCCAGCTTATGTGCAGCCAGCGATGGGGCCGCAGCGCAGCGCGATCACGAGGGTAGCCTATGCGCTGGCGATTTCCGGTTCATGCGACCAACCCGCAGCGGAAGTGACCGGTTCGGGGTTCAACCGGGCAGGCGCTGAACCGGAAGAATCTATTGTTGCTATTGATATTATAAACTGCCGCTCCTTTCTCGTGATTTCCGGCGTTCAGCCTTGCACTGCGCGTCCGGTTCCGGTTAGGTCGGAGGGCAACGGTTCGCGGACTTTAGACCCATGAAACATCTGACCACCGTCCTGTTGGCCAGCCTAGGTTTACTCGGCACCGCCTTTGGCAGCCCTGGTGAAGACCTGCTGGTTTCGAAGCTGCCCGGCTCATACAGAAAAATGGACAAGGTGCCGCAAGCACCCTTGGTCGACGCGACGACGCGTGCGGTGACCGCAGAGCGGGGATTGGCCCCGCAGATAACGGCCGCGGCCGTCCGGCGGGCGGAAGATTGCAGCGCCGTTGACGCCGTCATCCGCGCTTCGCTCCGCGACCTCGCGCCCAACCCGACCTCGCTCGAAGTCTATGCCATTGTGCAGGCGGCGATTGCCAACTCTTCGAGCTCCGATGCCGCCGTCACGGATGCGCAGGGAGATCGAGTGGCGACCCGTAACTGCACGGAAGGCATCGTGACGACGGCCGCGGCGGAATACCCGCAGTATGCGTCCGTGTTCAACGATAGCGGTAAACAATTCGCCGGAAAGGAGTACGCCGGCAAGGTCGGTCCGGCCCCCGGAACCGAACCGGGCATCGGCGCTGCGCCGGGCGTCGGGCCCTTAGGGTTTTCGAGCACCGCCATCCTGCCCAATCCGGCGGGCGGCATCGTGCGCCCGACCAGTCCCGCTTTTTAAGCCGAGCCGCTGCTCCCGTTGAGGAGCTGCAGGCGATTCTTGGGAATGGAAGTCCTTCAAACCTTGGCGGTTGCGCTCGGCTTGGCGGCGTTATCCGGCTACAGCTTTTACCTTACCGTTTTCGTCACGGGGCTCGCCATCCGCTTCGAGTGGATCCAGCTGGCGCCCCAGTATGATTCGCTGGCCGCCCTGGGCTCCACCACGGTGCTGGTTGTGTCGGGGGTTCTTGTCTTCCTTGAATTTTTTGTCGACAAGGTCCCTTGGGTGGATTCGATCTGGGACGCCGTCCACACCATCATCCGCCCGTTCGGCGGTGCTTTTCTCGCCGTTGAAACGTTGGGCCATCCCAACCCCGTTTTCGATGTGCTCTTCGGGATCTTTGCCGGATCATTGACGTTCGCCGCTCACAGCGTCAAGGCGGCGACGCGGCTGGGGATCAACCAGTTGCCTGAACCTTTCTCCAATGTCGGTGTCAGCCTGGCCGAAGAAGCGATGGTTGTCGCCGCGCTGGCTTTGCTTTGGGCGAGCCCGATCGCTGCCCTGATCGCGTTAACCGTGGCGTTCTCGATCGCCATCTATTTCCTGCCCAAAGTCTGGCGTATGATCCGGACCCGCATCTGGTTTATCTCCCAGAAATTAAATCAGCCGCCCACCCGCCCGCCGCGTGAGGAATTCCCCCGGCGGTTGCCGTCGCGGTTCAACCGGATCTTTCGACGTCTGAACGGCGGCAACCGGACGATCTCCTGGGCAGCGCTTTGCGTCTCGGGCAAGGGCAGACAGATTGGCCGCGACCGATTCGGTTACCTGGTGGCAACGGAAGAAGATCGCGCCAAAGTGTTTTTCTTGACGCGCAGCTGGCTTCGCGGGACCGCCAGGATGTTCGAGATCGAGGATTTTGAGGTCTCGCTCGAACCCCGGTTTCTTTGCGATGAGCTGCAGCTTTGCGGCACCGGCAAACATCAACGATACACGTTCAAGTTTGACCGGGGCCGTTCGAGCCTGGCGGCCCGCGTCGCTGCGGACCTGGAACAACGCGCCAAGCGCGCCAAGGCTGCTTCCGTGCCGGTCCTGTCGCCGGCCCCGTCCGATCCCGAAGCGCGGGCGGTCGAAGGCAACCCGGCACGCGCGATGGAAAGCAAGGAGCACGTGCCGCATGGCCCGTAAGCATAACCGGCGGGCGGCTTTTTTTTTCAGCGCACCTGCCGCCACCCGAACGCGACGCACGCGCTTAGCGCCGCCAGGATCAACCACACTTCGAACCCCGGCTTTTCACCAACCAGAACGGTTAGCGTTCCGGCGGGTCCTTCGTTACCCTCCTCCAATCGGCTGTCTCTAACTTTCCGGACCGGCGATGTTTACCGGTTGGCCCTCCACGCCGGTCTGGCCCGAAGCGGCCGGGCGGGCCTCCGGCAGCGGCTGCCGGAACTGGCCAAAGCCCAGCGGAGTCGACGTCCGGTGGGCCGGAAGGTAGTGGCGAATGATCGGCGCCTGATCACCGGCATGCAGTGCGAGCAGGCGTTCCGCGAGTTCGACTTCGGCTTTGGTGGTGCGGCCATGCTGCCGCACGTGCTCTGCCCAGGAACTGACCATCATCTCCGTCCGGAAGGTGCCGGGATGTTCCAGGTTCTCCTCGATCCGGTAGAGAAATGCGCCATTACGCAACTGGACCAGCCGAAACGCTTCGGCCAACGTAAGAAATTCCTCCCGGTCTTCCGGACGAATGACGAGTTCCACCACGACCGTAACGGGCCCGTCATCCGGCCTTGGCGGCCGCGGAAAATCGTGGGCGGCTCCTAACGGCCGCGATTCAAGCTCAAGGGCATACGCGAAGTTGATCGAGAGCGGGATGGCCAACGCCAGACTGGCCGCCAAAAGCAGCGCGCCCCACAGCAACGTCGGATTCAGCCCCAGCGAGGTAGCCGCCTGGCCCCAGAGAATGCCGCCGAGCGCCACCCCGCCTTGCGAAACCATCATGTGCACCGCGTTGATCCGGCCCCGGGCCCAATCAGGCATCGCCCGCTGGCCGGCAATCCAGAGTTCGGAGGCGGACACGGTCCAACTGAGACCCGCCAGGGCCGTCACCGGCAGAAACAGCCAAAGGTTCGGGACCACGGCCATCAGCACCAGCACCGTCACCAGCACAACCCCGGCCAGGATCGTCAGCAGGTTCGGCGTAGCTTTGGCCCGCGCGTAAGGTAGTACCACGGTCGCAGCCAGGAGCGATCCGATCCCCATACCGGTGAAGACCAGCCCAAGGTGGCTGCCTTCCAGCCGCAAATGCTGCAAGGCCACGACCGGAACCAGGGCGGGAACCGCCGCAATGAACAGGCCGAACAAAAAGTCCCGTGCCAGGATTACCTGTATGCCGCTCGTGTAGCGCACGTAGCGGGCCGTGCTGGCAAACGACTCCAGCAGATTTTCCAGATACGGCCCTCGCCGCTGCCGGTAGGAGTACGTCCGCGAAATCACCCGGGCCGCGCCGAGAAAGGCAAGGGCATTAACTGAAAAGAGCACCGACGGACCGACCATCGGCAGCAGGACGCCTCCCAACGCCGGGCCCACGATGCTGGCCAGATTCATTTGCACCCCGCCGAGGGTGATCGCGGACGCGAGTTCTTCTCTTCGGGCGATCTCGGGAATGACGGATGCCCAGACCGGGGCATTGAACGCGAAGCCGATCCCGAGGAGAAAAACGGTTGCGAGGATGATGTAAGGGTGAACCAGGTGCATCCAGCTGCAAACCGCAAGCAGCCCTGCCGCAGCCGCCAACCAGAGGTAAACCGCGACAAAAAGTTTACGTCGATCGGTCAGGTCGGCAATCGCCCCGGCCGGCAGGGTAAAAAGGAAAAACGGAAGCGACGCGGCGGTTGCCATCAGCGACAACAACAAGGGTGACGCACCCAACGAGTTCATCAGCCACGTCGCAGCCGTGTCGTGAGCGGATATGCAGACGCCGGAAACCACGCTGGCCACCCACAGCCCGGCGAACACCCGGTTTTCAAGAGCCAGCCAGACGGAGGTGTTGAGTTTCTTCTGAATGGTAGCCACGCGCAGGCATCAAGATGACCTTTATCCCACACCTTTCAACGGCCGAGTCCGCGGGCACCCCTTGTGGCTGCACCCGCGTTCGGGGACCGTCGTAACTCACATTCGCTCACGGCCGTGAGGGCGGGTCAGGTCCAGCGCCGGGCCGATGGGAACGATACGCGTCGGATTGATGTCGTCGTGCGTGATGTAGTAGTGGCGCTTGATGTGATCGAGATTAACGGTCTCGGCGATCCCGGGCTGCTGGTAGAGGTCAAGGAGATAGCCTTGCAGGTTCGGGCAATCGAGGATGCGCCGCACGTTGCATTTGAAATGGCCGTGATAGACCGAATCGAACCGGATCAGCGTGCAGAACAGGCGCCAGTCCGCCTCGACGATTCGCGCTCCGAAGAGATAACGACGCGTCGCCAGGCGCGCTTCCAACCGGTCGAGCGCCGCAAACAGTGCGCGGCAGGCCTTTTCGTAAGGTTTCTGACCGGTGGCAAAACCCGCTTTGTAGACCCCGTTGTTCACGTTGTCATAGATGAAGGCGGCAAGCTCGGCGTGTTCGGCTTCGATGTCCTTCGGAAAGAGGTCAACCTCGCTTCGACCTACCGCTGCGAACGCATCGTTAAACATGCGGCAGATGTCGTCCTCGGAGTTATTGACGATCCGGCGCATTTGTTTATCCCAGAGCACCGGCACCGTGACGCGCCCGGCAAAGTAAGGATCGGAGGCCGTGTAGGCTTCGCTGAGGAAGGCAAAACCGTTGACCGGATCGGTGCTGTAGCCCGGTCCGTCGCGAAAGGCCCAGCCGCGCCCATCACGAACCGGGTCGACGACCGTCAGGCCGACGGCCTGCTCCAGGCCTTTCAGGTTGCGCACGATCAGGGTGCGGCTCGCCCAGGGGCAGGCCAGCGAGATGTAAAGGTGATAACGGCCGGCAACGGCTGGGTACGGCGTCGAACCGTCCGCCGAGATCCATTCGCGAAAAGCGTCTTCCTGCCGCTCGAATTCGCCTTCGGTGGATTGCTCCTCGGGGAACTGTGGTTTGGGGGCCATGGCGTCAACCAAGCTAACAGCAGTCCGGGGGGAGGATCAAGCGGCCGTCCCGGTGCTGATCCGATAGCCGTGCGCATCCGGCGCGAACCCCGGCGCCGACTTCTCACGTGTTCTTTTTTCCCAATGTCATTAAGGTTGGGCGCAAGCATGCACGTGTTGCGCCTCCCTGGCCTCGATCTCGATCTGCGCAAAGAGTTACGGCTGACGCGTACCGCGCCGGCAATTGAATCCGGTCTCCGCGGCGCCGTTGCGATGGCGGTCCCGATCGCGGTTGGACTGGCTGCCGGAGCGCCGGCCCTGGGAAGCGTTGCCGCCCTCGGGTGCTGGTTTACCCTGCTGGCTGACATCGGAGGCACCTACAGCCAGAAGGCCAGGTCGATGTGGGCGGGAAATCTCGCCGTATCCACGGCGATTCTGATGGGCGGATTGGCCGCCCGCATTCCCGTGGTCACCTGGCTGGTAACCTTCGCCTGGGTCCTGGCGGGCGGTCTGGGCTCGCTTTTCGGACCCACGGCGGCTCAGATCAGCCTGCTCGCTTCGGTGATGTTCTTGATCTCGAGCGGCGTGATCGGGCCGGTAAACTCCTGGTTCCAAGCCGGGTTGTGCCTGGCGGGCGGCGCCTGGGCGACGCTGTTGTCCCTGGGCGTATGGTCGATCCATCCCAATCGCCCCGTACGGGAAGCGGTGAGCCGATTGTACATTACCCTTTCCACCCTTCTGCAGGACGGCGCCGCGGCGGTGGAACCGGCCGTTGATGAAACGCCCTGGCGCAGCCAGTCCCTTGGCGAATTTACCCAGCAGCTTGAGACGGCCCGCCAAGTGTGGGCGGCAGTGCGCACCAAGCGCAACGGACTGAGCGAGTCCGAACGACAACTCCTCATCGCGCAGGAGAATGCGCAGCAAAGCGTCCGCTCCGTGGTCGCTTATATCGAAACCCTCGGGGTGATAGCGCGGGACCTCCCTGACCTGCGGGCCACACTCCTCCAACTCACCACCGCATTTGCTACGACGGCGGGGGAACTGGCTGCATCCATCCTGAAACGGCAACGCCCCGCGGCGCCTGTCACGATGGAAGCGGCCCTGGCAAATCTTAATGACGTCTTCAACGAACGCCGCACCGCAACGGTCATGGAGCGGGATGAGTACCGCACGCTGGCAAGCTTCGCGAAATTTATGCGGCATGCGTCGTTGTTGGCCGGCCAATTCCGGCGGCTCGCCGAAGTCCTGGGCCGGCCCGAACGGATCCGGTTGGACACGGCGACGATGTTCCCGGGTGCGAGTGTCCCGCTCACCCGGCGTACGAATGCCGGGCAGATCCTGCGGGCCAATCTGACTCTGCGATCGGTTCCCTTCCGGCATGCCCTCCGGGTTGCGTTCCTGACTGTGGCCACGCAGGCGGCAGGGTCTCTGCTTGGCTGGCAACGTTCCTACTGGATACCGATCACGGTGCTGATCATTATGAAAGCCGATTACGGCGGCACGATCTCGCGTGCGATCCAACGGACGATTGGTACGACGCTCGGCGGCCTGATTGCGGCGATCCTTGCCGTCGGGGTGCAAAGCGTCGCACTCCAGGGTGTTCTCATCGCGATCCTGGCATTTGTCGCCTTCACGGTCAGGCCTCTGAACTACGCTATCTTTACGATCGCATTGACGCCGCTCTTCATGGTGATGGCAAACCTCCTTGACGAAGGGGACTGGCGCGTCAGCCTTTTGCGAATCGGCTACACGGTGCTCGGCGGGATGATCTGCCTGGCAGGCGGTTACATCTTACTGCCCGACTGGGAACGAACCCGGCTTCCGGCGCAAGTCGCCAAAACTATCCGCGCGAACCTGACCTATTTTCAGAAGGTAATGGGCCTCTACATCTCCCGATCCGGCGCCTCGGCCGAGATCGACCAGGTGCATCGGGCCGCGGAGGTAGAAGACGCCAACGCTTCGGCAGCCGCGCAACGCTTGCTTGCCGAACCCCGCCACCAACGGGGCGACGCGGAGTCCTGGATAACCCTGGTCGTTTACCTCCGGGGACTCACCAACTCCACGACCACCCTCGCCGAACATGCACGGGAAATCAGCGACGGTAGCGCGCTCCCGGGCTTGAGCGAACTCACCGCCGCGATCGCCGGCGCCCTGGAAGATCTGGCGCAGACCATCGAGAATAAACAAAAGTGCTCGACTTTATTCCAACTCGACAAGGAGTTCGCGCGCCTGCGGGCCGAGGTCGAGCGGCTGCACCTTGCCCGGTTACAGGAGCGCTCGGCTGACGCGGACACGGTCACGCCCACGGTCAGCGCCGTGCGCGAAAATACGTTCCTGTCCATCGAACTGGATCAGATCATCACCAAGGTAAATGTCCTCCGGGATGCCACGGAACGGGTAGCGGGTAGCGGGTAGCGGGTAACGGGTAACGGGTAACGGGTGTCGGGTTAATCTAAGTTTCGGAGCATCGAAGTGCCTCGCCGGCCCGATAGATTCGCAAGGAGTCCGAAGCGGGAGAGTGGGGAGGGTGAATATGATCTCGAAAACATATGTACCCCTCATCATAATGCAATGATTGGCGTGGGACGTTGAGTTACATGATGACTTTGTGCCGGAATACGACGAACTGCCCGAGGAAGTTCAGGACGAGTTGCTGGCCCTCATCGAAGTCCTCGGACGCATCGGCCCGCAGTTGGGGCGGCCCCGCGTCGATACGCTCAATGGCTCGCGTCACGCCAACATGAAGGAATTACGCTTTGACGCCGCGGGTGGGGTTTGGCGCTCTGCCTTTGCCTTTGACCCCAATCGGCAGGCCATCGTTTTGTGCGGCGGCGACAAATCCGGCGGCAGCGAACGGCGCTTTTACCGTCGGCTGATCGCCAAGGCCGACGCGCGCTTCGAGGCGCACGTCGCCCGGGCCGGATCGCAAAAGAAAAAAAGGAAATAGCCAACCATGAAGAATTTGGATCGCATCAGGAAGGAAATGAGTCCCGTGCGACGCCGGAAAATAGAGGCCCGCTCGGCCGAGATCCTGGCTGAGGAAATGACTCGCCAGCAACTGCGGCGCGCGCGCAAGCTCACCCAGGTCCGTATGGCCAAGAAGCTCGGCATGACCCAGGACGGCGTGTCCCGCCTCGAGAAGCGCACGGATGTCCTGCTTTCCACGTTGCGCGGGTACGTCGAGGCCCTCGGCGGCAAGCTCTCGCTGGTGGCGGAATTTCCCGACCGTGGTCCGGTCATCCTGTCCGGTATTGCCGAGGATGAATCCGCTCCCAAAACCAGCAGCCGGAAGCGCACGCCTGCCCACGCGCAGGGCGGCACGGGAGCATGTAGAGCATGAACAAGCGAGGGGCTGGCTGGCGTTCAGGCCCGTCTTAAACACCACAAAGCTGCAAGCAGCGAACTAAGATGAGATCCCTCACCAGGGCTCATCCCTGCGGCGCTGCTCCTCTTGCCGACGCCGATCCCCTTCCCGACACCCGACGCTCGACACCCGGCCCTCACACAATCACCAGGTCGACGCCCGGCAACTCACGCATCAGCTCGTCATGCAGCGCCGGCCTGAACGACCAGCGGCGCCGGCCCGACCGGCCCAGAACGACGTGAGTGATCCCATACTCCCGGGCGAAGGAAATCAATGCCGCCGCCACGTTTTCGTGCTTGAGCAGGATCACCAAACCGCCCATCGTTTGCGCCATTTCCAGGGTGTCAGATGCCCGGCGCTGAAGCTCCGCGTCGATGTTGGTAGCCGATTCTTTAGGCGTCCGGACGTAAACTGCGTACCACTGGGCATTCAGCTGCGTCGCCAATCGAGCCGTCTTCCGCAACAAACGCCCGGGGTCCGGCCCGCGGCTGCTCACCGCGACCATCACCTGGCCGAGCGCGCTGACCTCATGATCCTGTTCGGATCCAAGCCGCTGCTTGCGGTCCAGCAGGTTGGCCGTCTCGCTCAGAGTCATCTCGCGCAGACGGGTCAGGTTACGCGTGGTGAAAAAGTTCGCGAGCGCCGCCTGGACCCGTTCCGGAGGGTAGATCTTTCCGGCTTGCAGCCGCTCCTGCAGATCTTCAGCCGGCAGATCGATGTTCACGATCTGATCGGCCTTCGCAATGATCTCGTCCGGCACCCGCTCCTTGACTCGCACGCCGGTAGCTTCCTCGACGATGTTATAGAGCGACTCGAAGTGCTGCACGTTTACCGTGGTGATCACGTTGATGCCGGCCCGGAGCAGGTCTTCGACGTCCTCGTATCTCTTCCGATTCCGGCTTTGCGGCGCGTTGGTGTGAGCCAGCTCGTCGACCAGCGCAATGGTCGGCTTTCGCGCCAGCACCGCGTCGACATCCATCTCGCGTAACTCGAGCCCGTGATACTGGGCTACCAATGGCGGCACGATCTCGAGGTCTCCGATTTGGGCGGCCGTTTCGGGCCGGTCGTGCGGTTCCACGTAGCCGATTACCACGTCGACCCCTTGCCGCTTCAGGCGGTTGCCCTCCACGAGCATCTGGTAGGTCTTGCCTACCCCGGCACACGCCCCCAGGTAGATCTTCAGCTTGCCCTGTTGCTGCCGGCGAATAATGGAAAGGAAATCATCCGCCGTGGGCCGGATTTGCACGTTATCAGCGGTGGCCATGGTACAGGTGTCGGGTGGAGTTCGGAGTTCGGAGCTCGGCGTTCGGAGTTCGGCGTTCGGAGTTCGGCGCGGCATGCTGGGGGGTGGGTGCGAGTGTCAACGTTAGAGTTGCCGCCAGGTCCCCCTAATCTGTGTAATCCGTGGATGTTTCCTCTTTTCTGCGTTCTTCTGCGTGTTCTGCGGATGATTCTGTCTTCCCGCCGTGGTCGCCGTGGTTCGCCGTGTGAACTCTGTCGTTGTGCCCGCCCGATCGCTGTGCCCGCCGCGTGACCTTAATCTGCGTCAATCTGCGTGTTCTGCGGGTATTCAATTTAATCCGTGGACATTCACCTCGCAGCGCCATCCAAAGCCAGGTTCAGTCGCAGGACGTTCACGCCGGGCTGTCCACCGATGAACCCAAACAGGGGCCGGTCGGTGGCCTGCTCGATCGCCGCCTTTACCGCATCGGGCGAAAGGTGCCGTTCTCGCGCGACGCGGGGCGCCTGTAACCGGGCGTTTTCGGGGCTGATGTGCGGGTCCAGACCGCTCGCCGAAGCCGTGACCGCGTCAGCCGGAACGAGGACGTCATCAGCAAGGCCGTTTTCCCGGCGGTAAGCGGCCACGTTTTGCTTCACGGTATCAATCAGTTTCTGCGAAGTCGGCCCGAGGTTGGACCCTCCCGAACTGGTCGGGTCATAGCCGGTGCCGGCATCCGAAGGCCGCGGATGGAAGTACCGCGCCCCGCTGAAGCCTTGTGCGATCAGATCGGAGCCGACGACGGTGCCATCTGCAGATTCCGCCAGACTGCCGTTCGCGTGATACGGCAGGAGGATCTGGCCCAGCCCCCAAATCAGCACCGGATAAAAGCCGCTGCACAAAAGCGCAAACACCACGGTGGCCACGATGGAAATGCGGAGTTCACGAAGGAAAGTACTCATAGATAAAACGTTTCTGTCTTAGGTTAGGCAAGGTGCAGGGCGGTGATGATGACGTCGATCGCTTTGATGCCCACGAACGGCAGCAGAATCCCGCCCAGGCCGTAGATGAGCAGATTGCGCGTGAGGATGCTGGCCGCGCCGAGGGGGCGGAACCTCACCCCGCGCAGCGCCAGCGGGATCAGCGCGACGATGATGACGGCATTAAAAATGACTGCGCTCAGGATGGCGCTGTCCGGCGAATGCAGCCGCATGATGTTGAGCGGCGCGATCTGCGGGAAGGTGCCTACCACCATGGCCGGGATGATCGCGAAATATTTGGCCACATCGTTGGCGATGGAAAAGGTTGTCAGCGCGCCCCGGGTAATCAGGAGCTGTTTGCCGATCTCCACGACTTCGATGAGCTTGGTCGGGTTGGAGTCCAGGTCGACCATGTTGCCGGCTTCTTTGGCCGCCTGGGTGCCGGTGTTCATCGCCACGCCCACGTCGGCCTGGGCCAGCGCCGGAGCATCGTTCGTGCCGTCGCCCGTCATTGCCACCAGGTGCCCGTTCTGTTGCTCCTTGCGGATCAGCGCCAGTTTGTCTTCCGGTTTGGCCTCGGCCAGAAAATCATCCACGCCGGCTTCCCGGGCGATGGCGGCCGCGGTCAACCGGTTGTCGCCCGTGATCATGATGGTGCGGATGCCCATGGCCCGGAACCGCTCGAAACGGTCGGCCAGGCCGCCTTTCACGACGTCTTTAAGCAGAATCGTGCCGAGGACTTCGGCGTTGGCTGCCACGACCAGGGGCGTGCCGCCCGCACTGGCGATCTGCGCCACCGTTTCCTCCACGGGTCCGGGCAGCTTTCCACCCGTGAATTTGCGGATCGCGTCCGCGGAACCTTTCCGGTACGATAACCCGTTCAGGTCGACGCCGCTCATGCGGGTTTGAGCCGTGAAGGGCACGAAATGAGCCTCGCCCATTTCGTGGAGCTCGCGGCCGCGGATGCCGAACTGCTTGGCCAGGACCACCACGCTGCGGCCTTCCGGCGTTTCGTCGGCCAGGGAAGCCAATTGCGCCGCTTCGGCCAGCCGCTGCCGGTCCACGCCCGGCGCCGGCCGGAACTCGGTCGCCTGCCGGTTGCCCAGGGTGATGGTGCCGGTCTTGTCGAGCAGCAGGACGTCCACATCCCCGGCCGCCTCCACCGACCGGCCGCTCATGGCCAGCACGTTTTTCTGCACGAGCCGGTCAATCCCCGCGATGCCGATCGCGCTTAACAGCCCACCGATGGTGGTCGGAATCAGGCACACCAAAAGGGCAACCAGCACGGGAATGGAAAACTCGACGCCCGAATAAATCCCGTACGCTTTCAGCGAAATCATCGCGATCAGGAAGATGATCGTCAGGCCCGAGAGCAGGATCGTGAGCGCGATCTCGTTCGGTGTCTTTTGGCGCTGGGCGCCCTCGACCAGGCCGATCATCCGGTCAAGAAAGGTTTCGCCGGGGTTCGACGTGATCCGGATGGTCAGTTGATCGGACAGAACCTTGGTGCCGCCCGTCACGGCGCTGCGATCGCCCCCGGACTCGCGGATCACCGGCGCGGACTCGCCCGTGATGGCCGACTCGTCCACCGTGGCCGCGCCCTCGATGACTTCGCCGTCACCCGGAATGATCTCGCCGGCGTTCACGAGGACGACGTCGCCTTTGCGCAGTTGTTCCGCGCCCACCTTCTCGAGACGATCGCCGTCCAGCAGACGGTTGGCGTAAGTCTGGGTCCGCGTGGCGCGCAGTGCCTTGGCCTGCGCCTTGCCCCGACCCTCGGCCATGGCTTCCGCGAAGTTGGCAAACAAAACGGTGAACCAGAGCCAGAGCGCGATCTGCAGGAAGAAACCGAACGCGTGCCCATGCCCGAAGAACAGCAGCACCGTCGTGATGGCCGCGCCGACTTCGGTCACGAACATCACCGGATTCCGGGCCAGGGTGGCCGGGTTCAGCTTCTTGAACGACTCGCCGGTGGCCGGGACGATGATGGCCGGGTCGAAAATGGAATGAGTTTTGGCTGCCATAAAAGCAATCGAAGCAATCGAACAATCGGATAAAAGGAGAACTCAGGGTGCGAGGCGCGGCTAAAAGAGCTTGCCGCTGTGCATGAGGAAATGCTCAAGGATCGGGCCCAGCGACAGCGCCGGGAAAAACGTCAGGGCGCCGACCAGGACGATGGTCCCGATGACCAGGACCACGAATAACGGTCCGGTTACCGGGAAGGTGCCCGCACCGGCCGGGATGAGCCTTTTACGGCCGAGCGAGCCGGCGAGAGCCAGCACCGGGAGGATCATGCCGAAGCGGCCGATCAACGTGGCCAACGCGAGCGTGATATCGTAGTGCGGGTCGCCGTTGGCCGGCGCGGCGGTCAGGCCCGCGAAGGCGCTGCCGTTATTGCCGGTACACGAGCTATACGCGTAGAGGATCTCGCTGAGGCCGTGCGGCCCGTTGTTGTTCAGGCCGGCCTGTCCCCACGACGCCACGCAGGCGTACGCCGAGAAGCCCAGGATCGAGAACGCCATCAACAGGATGGCAAACGTCGCCATCTTGACATCGTAAGCCTCAATCTTTTTGCCGAGGTACTCCGGCGTCCGGCCGACCATCAACCCGGCGATAAACACCGCCAGCACGACGAACACGAGCATGTCATAGAGGCCCGCCCCCACCCCGCCGAAGATCAATTCGCCCAATTGGATGTTGACCAGCGGCACCAGGCCGCCCAGGGGCGTGAAGGAGTCGTGCATCGCATTAACCGCCCCGCAGGAAGCATCGGTGGTTATCGTCGCGAACAGGGCCGAATCAAAAATGCCGAAACGCACCTCCTTGCCTTCCATGTTGCCGCCGGCCGGATTGACGCCAAGCCCGGTCAGCAGCGGGTTACCGGCCGCTTCCGCCTGCCAGCAGACAAGCACCCCGGCCAGAAACATCACGGTCATGGCCGCCCATACCGTCCAACCGTGCCGCTGATTCCTGGTGGCCCGGCCCAGGTAGTAAGTCAGCGCGCTCGGGATCGCAAAGATCGAGAGCATCTGCACGAAATTGGAGAGCGGGTTCGGGTTTTCGAACGGATGCGCCGCGTTGGCGTTGGTGTAACCGCCGCCGTTGGTGCCGAGCATCTTGATGGCCACCTGCGAGGCCATCGGCCCCTCCACGATCGTTTGCGAGTCGACCGTCTGCTCTTCCATCACCGGGTTACCCTGCGCATCCTTCACCGGGTTGCCGGCGTCATCCTTCTTCTGGACCTGGACCTTTTGCGGCTCAACCACCTTGACCGTATCGTAAGGCTTGAAGTTTTGAATCATGCCCTGCGAAATCAGAAACAGGGCGTACACGACGCAAATCGGGATGAGCAGGTAGTAATGGATGCGCACCATATCAACCCAGAAATTGCCCACGGTCGCGGCCGTATGGCGGGCGATGCCGCGCACGATCGCCGCCGCCACCGCAATGCCGACCGCCGCGGAAAGAAAGTTGTGCAGCGCCAGCGCCAGCATCTGGGAAAGGTAGCTCATGGTCGATTCGCCCGAATAGCTCTGCCAGTTGGTGTTAGTCGTGAAGCTGGCTGCCGTGTTGAAGGCGAGGTGATCGGCCACGGCCGGCAGCTTTTGCGGGTTGAGCGGCAGCACCGCCTGCAGCCGCAGCAGGGCGTAAGTGAACAGCATCGTCACGACGCTGAACATCAGGATGGAGAAGGCGTAACTGAGCCAGCCCTGTTCTTCCTCAGGCCGGATACCGAAAATACGGTAGGTCAGCCGCTCCAACGGACGGACCGCCGGGTCCAGGAAGGTCTTGCCGTTCGGGTCCAGAACCGCCGTCACCCACAGGCCGAGTGGCTTGGTGATGGCCCAGAGGACTGCGGTAAAAAGGATCAATTCCAACCAGCCTTGTGCATTATTCATAGGTATATGCCGTTTCCGCGCAGGCGCAGTCAGAACTTTTCCGGCCGGATGATCGTGGCCAGGAGGTAGATGATAAGCAGGATGGAAATAAAACCGACGATGAAGTTTTCCATAAAACTATGCAAGTTGGCTAGACCTTGGCGCAGCCCCAGACAAAGAGGGCGAGCAGCACAAAGGAGATAATGGTTAGAAGGGTGTAGATGAGGTCAGGCATAATCTGATTTGGTTGGGCGATCACCGGCTTTACGCGATTGTTCAGGTTCGTTGCGCCTGGCTGCTTCCATGCCGTGCCGGGCTTTGCCAGGGAGGAACCGCCGCCGCCCCTCCGGGGTAAAACCCGGAGTGACCAACTTGCAAATCGGTGTGGCCGGCAATGGACTCATAGACAACGGTCAGTCGCCGAGATTGAGGGGCTCCTCGGTCGCACCGAAGACGTTGAGCTCGAAGAGGCGCCGCATGTTCTGCTGGGCAGCTTCGTGATCGTGCCTGACCCGGATCGCGCGGCCGTAATATTTGCGGGCGTTGCGGTAGTCGCCGCCCAATTCCGCCAACACCCCCAGCAGGTTAAGCGCGTCGGCCGAGCGCGGCTCAAACTCCAGCGCGCGTTGCAGGTGCTTTTCGGCCAGGGTGAAATTTTGCAGGTTGACCTGCCGCTTGGCCGCGCGGAGGTGCGTTGCGAAGTCCTCACGCTCCGTGCGCTCCCGGTAGTCCGCGCGGTGGCGTTCCACCACCTCGGCTACCAACCGGCGCAGGTCGTCCGGCCGCAGCGGTTTCTCGAGGAAATCGATCGCGCCGAGCTTCATGGCGCGCACGGCATCGGGCACGCTCCCATAAGCGGTCACGATGATAACGGGCGTGGCCATGCCTTCCTCCCGCATTTGCTCAAGGACGGTCAGGCCGTCCATACCCGGCATGCGCAGGTCAAGGATGGCCAGGTCGAATAACTCGCCCAACAGCGCCTCGCATGCCGCCGCCCCGCTGGGGGCTTCCGATACTTCGTACCCTTCCAGTTCCAGCGCCATCCGGAAGTTGAGCCGCGCGTTCGGCTCGTCATCAATGATCAGAATGCGTTTCATCAGAGTTAAGCTGCCTGGGGCAGTTCAAAGGAGAATTCCGTGCCTTGGTGCGGGGCGCTGCGTACGGTGATCGAGCCGCCGTGGGCCGTGACGATCTCCTTGGCAATCGCCAGGCCCAACCCCACCCCGTTCTGCTCGTCGCCGGGCACCCGGAAAAAGCGTTCGAAGATGCGCGGCTGGTACTCCACCGGGATACCCGCTCCCTGGTCGATCACCGCAAAACGCACCCGATGGTCGACCGGCTCGGCTTTTAGCGTTATGACGTCCCCGGGCCGGGAATGCTTGACGGCATTGGAAATAAGGTTGCTGAAGACGTGCCGGATCTGGCGCGCGTCGACTGCCAATGCCGGGATTTCGGGCGCCACCTGGGCCACCAATCGCTGCCCGCGCGCGCTCACCAGAGGCTCGGATTCTTCAACCGCCGCATTGACCAGGGCTTGGGCTTCAATGCGCTCCAGGTAGGAGCGCGCCTGGCCCGCCTCGAGCCGGGTGAGGTCGAGCAGGTCGTTGATCATGCGCAACAGGCGTTCCGCGTCTTCGCGGGCTGCCAGAACCAATTCGAGCTGCTTCGAGTTTAACGGCCCGATGCGTTCCTCCAATAGCAGGTGTAAACCCATCCGCACACTCGTCAGCGGGGTCTTGAGTTCATGGCTGACGGTTGAAACCAGGTTGGTTTTGACCTGGTCGAGTAACCGAAAGCGGGTGACGTCCTGGAGCAGCAGCGCGGCACCGAAAATGTGGCCGGCTTCGTCACGCATCCCGATAACGCGCGGCAGAAAGAAGATTTCCTGATCGTCCAGGCGCAGGGGAATCGCTTTTTCAAAACTCTTGGGCAGGTAATCCGGGCCGCCTTTCAGCACCGCGTCCAATTCGGCACTCAGCTCCTCGGGCAACGCCGGTTTGGCGCCCACCTTGGCTGCAAACCGGTGGGCGGCAGGATTCAGAAAGGTAACGGTGCCCTCGTCCGACAGCGTCAGGATGGGGTCCGGAAAGGCCGAGAAGGCGATCTCGGTCATCTGCCGCGCCTTGAGGATCTCGTCGGTCGTTACCTGCCGGTAGACGCGAAGTTTGCCGGTCAGCCGGTTGAAAGCCGTCGCCAACTCCCCGAGTTCGTCATTGGATTGCACGGGCACGACCTGGTCGAGGTTGCCTTCGCCAAGTTCACGAGTGACCACCGTCAGATTGCGGACCGGACGCAGGATGATGGCCTGAAGCCGCCAGGCCAACAGCAGCGAGATGATGATCCCGGCGCCCACCGTCAGGAACATGTAACGCGTCGATTCGTAGCTTTTGCTGCGCGCTTCCCGGGAAGCGTGCACCATGTTGTCCTGGTTAATGCGGATGATTTCCTGGACGGTGTCGCGGATCTGGTTCGTTAAGGCCAGCAGGCTTCCGAAGTACAGGCGGCTGCGACCGGCCTCGTCCGGCGTGGAAAAGAAACGCTGCCCTTCACTGAGATAACGCCCGTACAAATCACGGGTGCGGTCCGCGAGTTCGCGTTCGCCGGGCAGCGTGATGTTGTTCATCTCGCGCTTGAGTCCATCCTCAAAGACCGATTTACCCTGCACGAAGACCTCATCGCGATGGGCGTTCTCGCCGACCAGGGTGAAAACCACCGCCGAATCCATCCGGGCGAGCCCTTCTTTCATGCCCTCGCCGGCCAGCACGCTCCGGTAGTTCTCTTTGAGGATGACGTCGATCTTGCCGCCCAGTTCCTTGAACAGGGAGATGGCGTAAAAACCCATCACCGCGAACAGGCACAAGATCGGCAGGATGCCGAGCAGGAATTGGCGCCGCATGGACGTGCGCTTTGTCATCGGCATCGACAGGAAGGCAAATCCCGTGCCAGGAATTCACACCGGCTTATCGGGCGCTCATTTATAGAGGGAGTTACGCAATGCCGGATCAAGCCGCCGCTTCCGTCAACTCGCAATTTACGAGTTCCTGGAATAAGAAACTCGCGTTTTACGAGAGCGATGCCGCCCGCCAAACCGGGAAGCCGCAGGAAATCAGCAGCAGCGCTGGAACCGGCATGGTCCGGGTCCGCAGCATCGCTCCAGGAACCCTCGGACCCCAGGATCTCCCCATCCTTTGAAGTTCAGGGTGCGGGCAAACCTGCCTCATCCACGATCAATTTCGGAGTCCGGGGATTCCTTCCAGGTGCTTCTCCAGCCGGTCCAGTAACTCCGCCTGTTTCGGGTTGATCTTCCGGCGCGCATCCGTCAGCGAGAAAAATTCGCCCTTGTCGATTTCCGGAAATGTTTTGATCTGCCCGGACTTCGGCGGCCATTCACAGGTGAAGGTATTGCTCTTCACCTGAGATGGATCGCAGTCCCCTTCAAATGCCCACGCGTAAACCCGCTTGCCGGATTTTTGCCGGATGTCCCCCAGGTAGATGAACGGTTCGGCCGGCACGAGCGACGTTTCCTCGTTGAACTCGCGTCTGGCCGCCACGAGCTTGTCCTCCCCCGGGTCGATGAGTCCTTTCGGGATCGACCACGCCCCGAAATCCTTCTTTGCCCAAACCGGTCCACCGGGATGGACCAGAAAAACCTCAAGACCGGTTTGGGTTTTTCGGTACATCAAAAGGCCCGCGCTGACCTGCTGCATGCGGAACACCTTATCACAAAACGCGTGAGCTTCAGTGAGGGATACCCGCCAAGGTCCGTTCCTGAGCCGAAACCTCCACCGTGCCGGGAGCGCGCCGATCTTACTAACTTTTGACTTTTGTTAACATCATCCGCGGTTTACCAGGACAAAGTTAGTTACCCCTGAGATTACCGATCTCGACTTCCTCGCTTCCGTGTTACGGGCTGCAGAGACAAAATCTGGGAGCTTGTTACGGAAACCTGTTTTTGATCGGGGCTGCGCACTTGTTCTTGACGGGACCAAGCGTCCATGGAATCGGTCAGCCATGCCCCCGTTCAGCAGGCTGGATTGGCCGATTGCGGCCGCAATGTTGCAATACCCAGCGGTCACATCCAAAGGTGAGTTAGTTCAAGATCAGGGACCGGATGAGTGGGCCGTCTCCTTACAGGAAATTGTGGATGCAGGTTTCATCCATTTTGACCCGACCGATTCATGGTTGCGAATCGCGGATCTTTCGGATGCGCGCCTGGAAGAGTTTCTCAAGACGGTAAGCCAGGTTGGTCTTTCTATCCCCGCCGTCACCACGGCTCGACGGAGCGTGATTGATCCCGAGCACGGTGATGACTACCTGGCCTACAGCCATCGCGTCCTGGATACGGCCGCGCGAATCGGGGCCGGCGTGGTTTCGTTCGGCTTTTTGCAGGCGTTAACGCCGGCTCAGCAGCAGGCGCTCTGGTTTTGGACTGTCCCGGGGCCGAAGAACCCGGATGATCCTGCGGTGTGGAAACTGGCCGTCAACCGGCTCCAGGAATTGGGCCGGCACGCGGATGAGGTCGGCGTAAACATCGCCCTGGAGATGTATGAGGACACCTACCTTGGTTCGGCCGACAGCTCCGTCGCGTTCGTTCGGGATGTGAACCATCCCCGCGTCGGCCTGAATCCCGACTGGGGAAACCTCGTGCGTTTGCTTCGCCCGGTGGAGCGCTGGGAGGCGATGGCGGAGAAAACGCTGCCGTACGCCAAATACTGGCACATAAAGAACTATTTCCGGTCCGAGGATCCCGCGACGGGCAGTATCGTGACCGCTCCCGCCCCCCTGGAGTTCGGAGTCATCAATTATCGAAAGGCGGTGCGGATGGCAATCGAGGCGGGTTATAACGCGCCATTCTACGTCGAGCATTATGGCGGCGACGGCCTGAGCGTGAGTGCGACCAACCGGGAGTACCTGAGGCGAATTCTGCCGCGTTGATCGGCTGACTGCATTTTTGTCGCGAAGAAGCTGCTCCGGACCCCTTTATGAGGTTTTCGGGGCGGGTCCCGTCGCGGCGGTCACCCGGCGCCGTCGCTCGCCGACCGTCTCGGGCCGCATCGCCAGGACCAACCCGGAGGCAATCAGAAGCGCAACCGTCAGCACGATCAGGCCGACAGCCGGGTTTTTGGTTACCTGGGCAACCCAGCCGACCAGATAGGGCCCGGCAAAACCTCCCAGGTTTCCGATGGAATTAATCAGGGCGATCCCGCCGGCCGCTGCGGTGCCGGTCAGGATAGTGCTGGGCATCGTCCAAAACATCGGCTGGGCACACATCAGACCGATGGCGCTGAGAATGAGCCCGGCGAAGGAAATGTAAGGTGAATGCGACAGGGCGCTCATCGTGAAGCCGCCGGCCATCAGCAAACACGGGATCGCAAAATGCCAGCGGCGTTCACCCTGAGCGTCAGAATGCCGGCACCAGAAGACTTGAACCAGGGCAGCGATGAGGTACGGAATCGCGGTAAGAAAACCGACCGCCAGGTCGGACACGCCGAACCGCTTGATGATTTGCGGCAGCCAGAACCCGAGGCCGTACACACCCATGACCACGAGAAAGAAAATGAGGGCTAACAGGAGCACGCGCGGGTGGCTGAACGCGTCCCGCAGCGTCATGTGGCCGCAGGCGCGTTCACTCAGTGCTTTATCCGCCCGCATGATTTCAGACAGCATCCTGCGCTCGTCCGGCGAAAGCCAGGTGGCCTGCTCCGGTCGATCCGTCAGGTAACGCAGGGCGACAAACGCCAGCAAAATGGCGGGTAACCCCTCGAGGATAAAGAGCCATTGCCAGCCACGCAGGCCCGCAAGGCCGTGGAGACCGAGCAGCGAACTGGAGACCGGCGCACCGATGATGATCGACAGGGGAATGGCCAGGTAGAACAGGGCCATCACCCGCGCCCGTTCGCGGGCGGGGTACCAGTTAGTGAGGTAATAGACGATTCCCGGGAAAAAGCCCGCCTCCGCCAGGCCGAGCAGGAACCGGAACACGAGAAACGATGCCGGTCCTCGCGCCAGCGCCATGGCTGAGGAAATCACGCCCCACGTGATCATGATCCGGGCGATCCACACACGGGCGCCGAACCTGGCCAGCGCCAGATTGCTTGGTATCTCGAACAGGAAATACCCGAAAAAGAAAATGCCCGCGCCCCACCCGTAAAGGTAGGGAGTGATACCCAGGTCCTTATTCATTATCAGCGCCGCAAACCCGACGTTAACCCGGTCAAGGTAAGCGACGAAGTAGAGCAGGATCAGGAAAGGCACGAGCCGCCGGGTCACCTTGGAAAGCAACTCCGGAGGCTCCGCCAGCGAATCTTGTGAGGGGACAGAGGGACATGACATGACAGTGGGCCGGGTTGGCCGGTTTCCAACACCGTTCGGATCTCCGAAGGATTCTGATGCTATCGGGAAGATCCGTCAGATCGCCCCGCCGTGTTCGTCCTCGATATGAACACGGATGATCTCGTCGAAATTCTTTTCCGCTTGAAACCCGAGCGCAACCGATCGTGAAGCGTCGAAGTTACGCGCCCACCCCCCGACGATGCGCTCGATGACGGGATCCGGTTCGCGCCGGACAAGCTTTACCCGATCCGGGCCCGCCACGCGTCCGAGGCTCTCGATCATCTCGCCGACGGTGGCGGAAACGCCGGGCATGGTCAGAGTGCGGCGCGGGCCGACGGCCGCACCATCAATTTCGGCGGCATGAAACAGGAAATTCACCGCGGACCGCGGCGAAGCGAACCAATGCCGCACGTCCTCCGGGACCGGTAGCACGGCGGGTTCGCCCTTCAGAGGTTCTCGGATGATGTTCGAATAAAAGCCCGACGCCGCCAGGTTCGGTTTGCCCGGCCGCACGCAGATGGTCGGCAGGCGAATGCCGATACCGTCAAAAAAACCGCGCCGGGTGTAATCTGACAGGAGAAGCTCGCCGATGGCTTTCTGGGTTCCGTAGGAGGTTAACGGCGTTTCAAAAAACTCTTCACCGATCACCTCCGGAAACGGGGCGCCGAACACGGCGATGGAGCTGGTGAAAACGAGCCGGGGCGTATTACCGGCACGGCGCACCGCTTCGAACAGGTACCGCGTGCCGTCAAGATTGATTCGGTAACCCTTATCAAAGTCGGCCTCGGCTTCACCGGAAACGATCGCCGCCAGATGAAAGATAATGTCCGGCCGGCCGGCCACCAGGCTTTCCGCAGCCGGCGGGGCGGACAGGTCACAAGCCACCGTATCGACCTCAAAGGGTGCATCTGCGGGCGCCGCCGGCACGATCACGTCGGCCATCGTGACGCGCGACACCTTCCTGCCGGCGAGCGTGCCGTTTTTGGCCAGTTTTTCGACAAACTTGCGGCCGATCATGCCCGCTGCGCCGATCACGAGGACTTTCATCGCCGCCCTCCCTGAGCCATTGCCGGCGCCGGCCGGCCTTTACTGTCCAGCTTCCCGGACCCGCAAACGCCGCGGTTCGGGGCGGTGAAACATAACGTTCGAAGACCGGGACGTGAGCTTACCTTTGCAGCCGTAATCGAGGGAAACAAGATTGACATTGCCCGCATGGATGTGGAAACCTCCCGCGAAGGGTACAGCCGCCTACGGGTAGAGGTCAATGTGAAGCCCGTTTTTTCCTTGACCGTCGTGCCCTGCGTGAACCCCTCGACAAACACCGCTTCCCCCCCGGTGATTACAAAACCCGTCTAACTTAGGAACGTTGAAGACCACCATGAAAAGCCCCCTCAAAGGCGCGCTGGCTGCCGTGCTGGCAGCGACCCTGCTGCTCGGATCGCAAATTTCAAGTCGGGCAAAGGATATCGTTTACCTGACTCCGGGCCTTGACCTGCCCTTCTGGCGTTACCTGGCTGCAGGCGTCGAGAGCGTGGCCAAGAAGGAAGGCTACGGTTTTCAGACGCTCGACAGCCGCAACAACGCCCAAACCCAACTCAAGAATGCCCAGGACGCCGTTTCGCGCGGCGCCGCTGCGATCGTGATTTCGCCGACTGACAGTTCCACGGCGCCCAGCGTGCTGGCGCTCGCCCAGCGAGCTAACATCCCGGTAGTCATCGCCGACATCGGCACCAACTCGGGGGAATACGTCTCCTTCATCATCTCCGATAACCGTGAGGGGGCTTACGGGGTGGGCAAGGCGCTCGGCGCAGCCATGAAGGAAAAGGGCATGCAGGAGGGCACCTACGGCCTGGTGACGATCTCGCTGACCCGCAACAACGGCAAACTGCGTACCGAAGGCTTTCGCACGGCGATGAAAGAGGCCGGCATCAAGGAGGGGCCGCTTCAGCAGATGCAGAATTATACCGCCGACGAGACCTTCAGATTCACCCAGGACATGGTCACGGCCAACCCGAATATGAAGGGGATGTTCATCGAGACCGACCAACCGACGATCGGCGCCCTCCGGGCGCTCAAGGCGGCTCGCAGGGAGGGCACGGTCCTGGTGGCCGCGTTTGACGGCATTCCGGAGTTCGTCGACCTGATCAAGAGTGGACAGATCGTTGCCTCGGGGATGCAGCAGCCTTACCTGATGGGGGTTCGCTCCGGCGAAGCGATAACCAAGCACCTGAAAGGCGAGAGCGTCGAGAAGCAAATCGTGGTACCCATCCTCGTCGTTACGAGCAAAAATATCGACGAACTGCTTCCTACCGTCAGGCAGACCGTGTTCGCAAACGAGCTGAAATGACCTCACGGCAGGCCGCAGCGCGAGGCTTGTGTTCCTGCCGAGTCTATGAAGGCCCACCCTCCCGAGGCTGCGCCGCCGGGTAACGGCACCAGCGGGGTCGCGTCGATCCCGATCCTGGCGGCATCCGGGATTGAAAAGTCGTTCGGCCGGACCCGCGCGCTGCAAGGCGCTGATTTAAAACTCTGGGCCGGTGAGGTGCATGGTCTGCTCGGGGCGAACGGCGCCGGGAAATCGACCGTTTCCAAGGTGATCTCCGGCCAGATCCGGCGCGATGCCGGATCAATCCTGTGGAAAGGCGAACCGATCGAACTTCGAACCTCTCAGGAAGCGATCAGGCACGGCATCACGATGGTGATGCAGGAAACGTCTCTGGCACCCGACCTGACGGTGCTTGAAAACATCTTTCTTGCCGAACTCGGCCGGCCGGGGTGGTTGTCTCTCGGTTCCATGCGGAAACGCGCCGGCCAGTTGCTCGAGACCTTGGGCCAGCGGGAAGCGCTCCCCCTGGATCGCGAGGTTAGTTCCATTTCACCCGCGCAACGGCAGTTAGTCGAGATCGCCAAGGCACTCGCCCTTGACTCTGACCTGATCATCTTTGATGAGCCGACCGCTTCCCTTAGTCCCACCGAAGTCGAACGGCTCTTCGAGGTCATGACGAAGCTCAAACGGGCCGGGCACACGCTGGTGTTCGTCTCGCACCGGCTGGAGGAGGTTTTCGCCATCACGGATCGTGTAACCATCCTGCGAGAAGGCCGGACGGTTGCAAACGCCAGGGAGACTTCATCGCTGACGCAGGCGGAGATTATCCGGTTCATGGTCGGCCAGGAACTCAAAACGATCTATTCAGCCCATCCGGAGCAAGGGGCCGCCGGGTCGCCGGCCGTCCTTGAAGTGCAGCATCTCCGGACGGTTCCCCTCGTCCACGATGTCTCGTTCATGGTCCACCGCGGCGAGATCGTCGGACTCGGCGGACTCGTGGGCGCCGGCCGCTCCGAAACGCTCGAGGCCGTCTTCGGCCTCAGAGCGCGTCAGGGCGGGGAGATCCGGCTTTTTGGAAAACCGTTCAACCCGGGACGCCCGGCGGACGCCGTGCGGGCCGGGATCGGGCTGATCGCCGAGGACCGGCGCGTCCAGGGCATCGTGCCCGATTTCTCGGTGCGCGAGAACCTGCTGCTCGGACACCTGGCTGCACACCGCGGCTTCGGGCTCGGCTACAAGCAGCGCAAGGCCAAGGTCGATGAACTGTTGACGATGCTCGACCTGCCGGCACACCGGCTGTTGGACGCCAACATGCTTAACTTCTCCGGGGGCATGCAGCAGAAGGTTCTGATCGCGCGCTGGTTGCTGCTCGAACCGTCCGTCCTCATCCTCGACGAGCCGACCAAGGGCGTCGACATCGGAACCCGTTCTTCGATTTACTCGATGCTGCGCGAGGTCGCGGCCAAAGGGGTGGCGGTCCTCGTCGTTTCCTCCGACTTCGAAGAGCTCCTCGGCCTCTGTCAACGGATCGTCGTGATCAGTGATGGCCGGTCGATCGCCGACGTGCCGAGCACCGTGCTGGATGAAGAGAAGCTTACCTTCTTCGCGGCACCGCGCACGTCCATGAAGCGTAACACCGAGGTTCTCCGTGAACTCGTTCGAGAACTGAACGGCGCCGGCTTCTGGGCGCTCATCGACTCCGAACGGCTGTTTTGCCTTAACGCGATCGTCAGCAACGAACGGACCGATCCCGGCTTCCAATCCGGCGGTACCCCGCACTTTGCCGAAACGCGCATCCCGAACGCCCTTGCCGCCAAGTTGAATGATTTCGTGCGGGAACCGGACCGGAACCTGGCGAGCCTCGTCGTGCCGGTGCGCAGCCGTCTCGGCCACGACATGGGCTGGGTCGGGCTCGTCCTTGACGGGGCCGCGCCGTTACCGCCCGCAGAACAGGTCCGGCGACGGATCGAAAACCTCTTTCGGACTACGTCCGAAGCATCGCCGTCCCCGCAGGTGCACTGATGAACGCGTTGTCCGCCGACCGATCCATTTTTCGCTCCCTGATGGGGCGCCTGGAGATCCGCATGCTCGGGCTGGCGCTCCTGCTGGGCGCCGCACTGGCGGCGCTCTCGCCGCACTTCCTCGCGACCGGCAACCTCCTTAATCTCCTCGATCAATCCGTCGTGGTGGGGATCGTGGCGATCGGCATGACGTTCGTCATCCTGATCGGCGGCATCGACCTGTCCGTGGGTTCGATCGCCGGCCTGACCGGCGTCCTCCTGGGCCTTTCCCTCCAGCGGTTCAGCATCCCCGTGTCGATCGCGCTCGCGGTTCTGGCCGGGGCCGGGATCGGACTGATCTCCGGATTTTTCATTGCCCGCTTCGGCCTCGCCGCCTTCGTCGTCACCCTCGGCATGATGGCAATTTGCCGGAGCCTGGCTTACATCTGCTCCGGAAACACCTCGATTTCGAATCTGCCCGCCGGCCTGGGCAACATCGTGTTCACGAGCGTCCTGGGCGTACCGAGCAACGTCCTGACGCTTTTCGTCCTGTACGCCCTGGCCTGGTGTTACCTGAACTACACCAAGGGCGGCCGCACCATTTACGCGGTCGGCTCCAACCGGGAAGCCGCGCGCACCGCCGGCCTCAACGTGCTTGCCTTCAGCATCCTTCCCTACATCATCTCCGGAGCCCTCTCCGCCGTGGCGATCACCTTTGCCTCGGCGGAAGTCATGTCGATCGATCCCCTCGCCGGCACCGGCCTTGAACTCGACGCGATCGCCGCGGTGGTGATTGGTGGAGCAAGCCTGTTCGGCGGCCGCGGGTCGATCATCGGCACGCTGATCGGCGTTTTCATCATGGTGATGATTCGAAACGGTTTAAACCTGATGAATGTGTCCCCCTTCTGGCAAGGTTCGGCGATCGGATCGGTGATCATCGCCGCCGTGCTGGTCGAGCGTCTTCTCTCCAGCCGATCCGCCGCCCGATAAAAAAAGATTTTCCACTGCGGAGGAATCCCAACATGGCAGCTACCATCCCTGATTCGGTCCGGTTATTCGGCACGCTTGAGCCCGTCAGTCCGCCGCGAAAACTTACCGCGGGTCCGCTGACGGCCGAACTCGACGCCGGCAATCTGCGCTACATCCGCTTTCACGGCCGCGAGATGATCCGCGCGGTTTCCTTCATCGTGCGCGACAAGAACTGGGGGACGTACAACCCGGCCATTTCCAATGAAACCATCGAAGAGACCGGCAACGCCTTCCACGTTTCCTACGATGCCGTGGCCGGGGATGCTAACCAGGAGTTCCGGTACACCGCCCGGATCGTCGGAAAGGCGGACGGCTCGTTGACCTTTGCGGCCAAAGGCACCGCGCAGACGGATTTTCTGACTAATCGTACCGGGTTCGTCGTCCTTCACCCGATTCATGGCGTGGCGGGCGCACCCTGTACGGTCGAGCGAGTTGACGGCCGCGTGGAGGAAACCTGCTTCCCCGCCCGGATCGACCCGGTCCAGCCGATGAAGGATCTGCGCGCGCTTACGCACGAATTCATGCCGGGTCTCAAGGTTACCTGCCGAATGGAAGGTGATACCTACGAGATGGAGGATCAACGCAATTGGACGGACGCTTCCTACAAAACGTACGTGCGCCCGCTGGCTCTCCCGTGGCCTTACGTGATCCCGCAAGGCGAAGGCATCGACCAGAGCGTCACGCTGACCCTCACCGGCGCCGGGACGGCTTCCGCCGAGACCGCCGGGGGCCCGATAACGGTTGCGCTCGGAGAAGAAGGCGCCGTCATGCCCGCACTCGGCTTCGGCCTCGACCCGGCGGATGCGGCCGCCGTGATCGATCACGCCGGAATCCTGAAGGCTGCCGGGCCGAAGCACGTCGTTTGCTCGTATGATCCGCTCCGGGGCCATGAAGAAGCGGTTCTCGAGCAAATGGCCCGCGCCGCCCGGGCACTCGGCGCCGAGGCGTGGCTCGAGTTCGTGATTCCGACCGTTGATCGCTTTGAGGAGGACATCGACAGGGCGGGCCGGGCTGCGGCGGACCTCGGCTCGCCCTTCACCACCGTCATGGTCTCGCCCGCCTCGGACCTTAAATCAACGCTGCCGGGCAGCACCTGGCCGCCGTGCCCGCCGCTCGACGCCTGCTACCGCGCCGCACGCAAGGCGTTTCCGAATGCGCGGCTCGGCGGCGGCATGTTCAGCTTCTTCACCGAACTGAATCGAAAGCGGCCGCCGGTGGCGCTTCTCGACTTCGTGACGTTCTCGACGACGCCGCTGGTTCACGCCGGCGACGACCGGTCGGCCATGGAAAGCCTGGAGTCGCTGCCGCACGTCATCGAAAGCGTTCAGGCCTTCATCGACGCCAAGCCGTACCACGCCGGTCCGACGGCCATCGGTATGCGCATGAACCCTTACGGAGCCGCGCCGATGGAAAACCCGCTCAACATCCGCCAGGCGATGAACCGCATGGACCCGCGCCAGCGCGGGATATTCGGTGCGGCCTGGTACCTCGGGTATGTGGCCCACTTTGCCCGCGGGCGCGCCTCAGCGATCACCCTCGGAGGGGGGGTCGGGGAGTTTGGATTTCTCTATACACCTCGGGATTACCCCCAACCCTGGTTCGCTGAAAACGGCGGCCTATACCCGGCTTTCCACGTGTTCAAAGGGCTTGCCGCCTTATCCGGCCTGCGCATGGTCGAAACGCGCGTGTCGCGCATCCGCGAGATCCAGGCGCTCGCCGTCACTCGCGACGGCGACCTTGAGATCTGGATCGCCAACCTCACCGGCGAAGAGACATCGGTCGACTTTGACCGTCCCCTCTCCGGCGCCGCGTCAATCCTGGATGCGACCAGCTTCGAGACCGCAGCAAAGGAACCCGAGGCAATCCATGCGCTCGAACGCCCCCTTACGGATCGCAAAGTCCTCCTGGGACCGTACGCCGTCGCCCGGTTACGGGCGAAACGGTGAACGTGCAGCGGGTACGTGGCAGCCGATGGCTATAAACTTCATAAGCCTGCGCCTTCCACACACTTTCTAAGGCTCACGCTGCCGGCGGGCGTGCCCGGCCGATTGCCGCTTGGTAAAGTCGCGCGCGCACGCCTGTTTCGCATTTTGCTCAGATTCAAACTGGCCGACCAGATCCGCCGGGTCCAAAGCCAGGGCGACGAAGAGCGAGCCTCCGATAAGCTCCATTTCTTCAATCTCGTAAACGGAACGATTCGGGTCCAGCAGGAATCGGCTCACCGCACCCTGGCGCTCCCAACGTGGATAAGGGGATGCGTTCACATTCATGGCATTCGGATATCGGCAGGACCGATTCCCCTCGTTAAACCGCAACATGCGGCCGAAAAGGCCGTATAATGATGAACGGGTGCTGTCCCGGTTGCAACCGGTGCAGGAAGTTAAGTGAGGGTTGACTTGCCACGCTTTCAACCAGCACGCCTGCCTGGCCCTCCAGACCGCTCCGCGCGAGCGCGATGGCTCGTTCACGAGAGTACAATGACCGGGTCTTCAGCAACATAACCGCCTCCTCACATTTAAGATATTTACGACGGAATCTTTATTCCTGCTTCGGGACAACGCGGAATTGGCTCACTGACCTGACCTTTGCACATTTCCGGCCGCCCATCTCTACCCCTAAAGGCTTAGACGCGATTCATCGCCCTTATTCGAAAAATCGAGGTGAGCGGGAATAACGTCCGAGCAGCCGGATTTCGTGAGCGACTACGAGGGAATCGGCGAGGGCGAAGCCATGTGATTTTTGCGGGCTAGGCCCGTTCGAATTGGGCCTGCAGGCCATCAAAGCAGTCAAATCCCCGCCGGAGAACCTCTTCATCGCTCAGCCCGCGCTTGGCCCAGCCTTTAAACAGCTGGTCAATGCCAACCCCCTCGACTGTATCAAACGCATAATCCTCGAGGTCCGCATCGTGAACGATCTCAGCCAAACGCTGCACGACGCGATCGCGAAGGCCGAATCGTTCCAAAGGTTTGAAAGGTGCACAAGTCATGCCGGCGACCCGACTCGGCCCCCGCGATCCCGTACGGCAGAGCGTCCGGATAAACCTCCGCTCGCGCCGCGAAAACGAACCGGGCGCCGGGGTCGATAAAATTCCGGATCAGCCAAGCCGAACCGACCCGGTCGATCTGCGGCCGCGGCCAGGTGACCCACGTCCTGCCCTGGTAAGCTTCCGGGCGGAGACGCAGCCTGCTCTCCGGCGCCCGCTTCGGCTGCTGCAGCGCTTCACCTTCCTCCAGGAGCCGCTGCACGTCTTCGCCGCGTGAACATTCGAAGTAATCTATTGCTCGGATTTCCTCAAATCGCTGCCGAAGGGCGTTCAACTGCCGGCCACACCGCCCGGAGGTCCCTTTCGGACGTTTCCGGCCGGCAATGAGCTGCCTCAAGGGAGGCAGTAGTTTTTCGTACTGAAAGGCTCGCGCCTCATTGAACAGCGCAATGACGGCCTCTCGGCGGAAAATCGCGCCAGAGTCAGTAAGTTCCCAACGGCAGACGGTCACGAACCGCGTCCAACAGCGCGTCGTGTTCGTCTTCGTTCAACTTCGAGACCAGAATGTAATTGCATTGGGCGTTGCTCCAGGTATCGACGCGATACCCGCCGGTTTGCCGGTCGCGATCCGCCACCGTCCCGTCACCCAATGGCCAGCAGAACAAACTTACGACCTCTTTTTCACGTCTATACACGACCACCGCCACGGGCTGCTTTTCGATGGCGCCTACCCGTCCCCCGATGAGGTGGTAGCCGGAGACCGGGAGGTCAAATACCGGCGGCGAGAAGGGCAGCCTTGCGCCGAGCCAGCGTTTCACTAACTGGTGGTCTCCGGAGGCAACGTCCACCGGATGATCGCCGGCAACAGAGCGGGCATGATCCAGTACCGCGGCATCGCACAAAGGTTTGTCCCGGTCAGGTAAAAAGATTGTCAAGGATAAAGGTAGATACAGACACAGGCTCACGATCAGCACCGCCGCTGCATACAGCCAGGTCGTCCGCCAGAATTTCCGGCCGTGGCCGGGCAAGGTACGTTCTGAGCGCAGCGCGGCCGCGATGCTGGCGCGCAGCTGTTCGGGTGCCCTGTACCGGGGTGCACCGGCCTTGAAAAAGGACCGGAATGCGTCAGCGTCGCGCACGCGGGACCGGCAGACGGGGCAGCACGCCAGGTGCCGCTCTACTTCAAAGCGTTGCCCGCAGGCAAGCTCGCCGTCCAGGTAGGCATCCAACAAGTCGCCGGACTCCTTACAATCCATTTTGTACCTCCTCGTCCTGGGCGAACGCGATTTCTCTTTGCAGGCGCCGGCGCGCCCGGTTTAGCCGGGACATAACTGTACCTACCGGCAGAGCCAGTGCCGATGCAATCTGCTTGTAAGACCATCCCTCTATTTCGTAGAGCAGCAAGACCTCTCGAAACTCGACCGGTAATTTAGTCAGCGCCGTGTGCAGCTGCTCGATTCGCCCTTCCTGGAAGGATTCGGATGCCGGATCGACCACCGGCAGAGCATGAACGCTTTCGTCAAACGGGACAATGTTGGCAAAACGCGACTGCTGCCTGAGCCAAGTCCGCGCGGTGTTCCGGACAATCGTTAGCAACCAGGCACGCGCGTTGCCCCCGTGAAATCCTGCAAATCCCTTCAACGCACGGATGTAAGCCTCCTGCACAACGTCGTGCGCATCCTGATCCCGTTGGACCATCCAGCGCGCGAGGTTGTACGCCGCGTCTAAATGAGGCAGGAAAAGAGTTTCGAAGAGCGCCTGCTTGTCTCCCGTCTGCGCAAACGACTGGGAATCGGATTTGCCATCGAGGTTCATCTCGCGACACGGCTGCGGTGGAGCTGAAGCGGATGATGTGAAGGGACCTGCGCTCTACATAGGTACGTCACTTTATCCCGGGTTACCGCTTGCCCGGAGCACAACGTTCCGGCCGCCGGGCAAGCAGGCGGCGAGTTCGTCCACAACGAACCAAGCGTCTTCCCGAAACTGGTGGTCACCTGTCAATCCGATCGCTCGGCGGCTGCGGTGGCACGGTCACTTTCTCCACGTCCGGCGCCGGTGCGTCCTGCGGCCGCACTTGCAGTCGATGAATCCCTAAATCGCACGCTTCCCGGTCGAAGTCCTCGCGAGCTTTCCTGAATTCATTCATGCTCTGTCCCAGGCTCCGCGCCAGGTCAGGCAACTTTTTCGCTCCGAAAAGGATAAGCACAATCAGGAGGATGAAAAAAAGATCCGGGCCGCCCAGATTCCCAAACCCAAATGCGAGAAGATTCATACCAACATGACTGATCCGACCTCGATTTATTCCCCAAAAACCGTCGATGCAATGCCCGGCGGGAGGCGGCTGGGGTTGCTCTGCATCGGTTTGCCCGGCCGCCTGGCCTGCCTTCACCAAGGGTGGCCCCGAAAGACGCGGCCTGTAACGTCGCTTGCACCATGAATTCGCCCGGCGGCGGAGTAGTCAGGTTAGTACCCTGACCCGCGCACGGCATTATCCGCTGCCGTCGCCAGCCGCATGGCAAGATCAATGAATTCCTCGGTTTGCCCATTGGGCTTACCGATTTGTCCAAAAAGCCCGTCCGCCACGAAGGCATTGACCGTGGCTACGGCACCCCCCAGGTGGGTGGAGGTAGGGCGGATCACCGAACAGGGAGGCAGGCCTTCGGGACGAAGGAAGTCGCACGGCTCCGGAAGGATCTTGTTGGTCTGGGTGAGCTCCAGCGCTGACGCAGGAGTAACCGCATTCAGATCCGGAAACCTGGCCCCGTTTGGGTTTTGGGGGTCGCTCAAAGGGGCCAAAGGTTGCGACACCGCATTACCCGCTTTGTCATGCCACAGTGAGAAATGGTCGATCTCGACCCCACCGATACTTAACAGGATTCGCAGGACTTCGTCACTGGTCGCCTTGAGTGCGAGCGTCGGATAAAGGCTCGTGCCGCCCTGCTCAATAAAAGCGAAGTGAAATCCTGCCGTATTGGCGATCGCCTGGATGCGTTGGGCGGCAGGTGAGGTGATGGGGGGCGTCAACGTGCTGGTCGGAGTATTTAGAGGGGCATCTGCGTCGGTCTGAGGAATGGCCGGTTCGTTCATCATGATGAGTCCGGGCGGGTTCTGGAAAACTGCGCCCAGATCCGGATTTTCTTCGCTGCGGTACCGGGTATACCAACTCGCGTCCACGTTGAGGCTGAGCAGATTTGTGAGCCGCTTGCCGATCTTGCTTGTATCGACCCCGGTCGCGGTGCTTCCCTTCAGCGTTCGGAACCGATCCAGGTTAACCGACTGCGCGCCGTGAGCCTGCAGGTAGGCGTTCAGGAAGGCGGCATGGCTCAGTTCATCATCGTTATTATCGGTGATATACTGGGGCATATCCGAATCGAGGTTCACGAGCGCAAGTTTGTAGAGCGGATTGCCCGTATTGGCAGGCCCGTCGTTGGGCTTAGTGGCCCCGCCCAGCTCATTGTATTGCGTCCAGAGATCGCTCTCTACGATTTCGGCCCACGCCGCGAACCTGAGGAGGGCCGCATCACCCGGAGTAAGCGTGCCTGAACTCGAGGTCTGGCCTCTCGCGTTGGCCGTCAATAAGGCGCTGCCCGGCAGTAGCGTTGCGCCGACAATACCCAGTCCTTTGAGAAAGGAGCGTCGCCGGAGGGCGCGACTATGTCCGTCGGCAATAACTTCCGGCGCTGGCGATGCATTAAACGGTGTTTGAGATGCAGCCGTAGCGGAAAAATTTTTTGGTTCCATATTCAAGTCTGCGATTTTCCGGAGTTGCCCTCGTTTTATCCGTTGTTGATCCTGATTTTCAGGCCGCCGTGATATCGCGGTGGCTAACTCCCTCGTCGATATGGACTCAATGAGATTGGTTTTATTCCCCGGGGAATTAACATCGCCGGGCACGGCCTGGCGCAAGGCGCGGTCTGGTTCGAAGAACCCATCGCTCGCCGTGCCCGCCGTTTCATGGAAGTTGATCGAGAGGGGTGAAGGTAAATTGGCTGATGATCATCTCAACCTCAGCGCCATCAGAGGGTGCCATGCCGCGAAACAGCCAGAGATTGATGCGTACCGGGGTAGGCTGTTGCGGGATCAGGCGGCCGTCGCCCGGAGCATACTGCCAGCGCTCGAACTCGTCAGCGTCATCGTCGCGGTGACCATGAAGGGACTGAAACGTCACCTGATCGCTTTGCCAGAGAAACCGATGGGTCGTGTAGCCGCCGTTCAGCGCGACCCGGAACTCGACGTTATCTCCGGGAACACGCGGCCCGGACGCCGGGTAAACGACGTAATCGGCATTGTTTGCGGTTGCCCTCCCCCACCGGGCAAATTCGATGTCGATCTCGTTCGTGCCATCCGGACCGACGTCCGGGGTCGGATACTTGAACAATCCTAACACGACGTTGCGATCGAACCGGTCAATCCGGCCGATCACCTGAAACTGATAACGTCCAAAGCCCAGGCGCTGTTGGGTGCTGAGTTCCACGCAGCGCCATTCGGTGCTTCCCTCCGGGTCCGTGTTGCCTGTGATCTTGAGATGCAGCCATCCCGTGTCGTCCACCTGGGCGTTCGCGTCGTCCCAGGTGTTCGGTCCGGGTCCACCTGTGCCTTTCGCCCTCACGTCCCACTCGTATCCCGAGAATGAAATGGTTCTCACTGCAACCTCTGCATTATTCCGTTCTCCGATACTGATAACAGGGCGTGTAGTAGCGGGCCCAACTTGATTCGGCGCATCGATTTCAACTTTTTCTGTGAAGGTTGGCATATTAATAATAAACGCTTTGCTTTCTCGCTGCCGGATACCGGGTCTCACTGATTACAACGCAGTCCGGCCGGCAAACTTTCAGGAACCGTGGATCCTCAAGAGGGCAGCTTGCCTGGGGTGCAGCCGGTCCCCTTGGAAATCCTGCCCTTCCGCCTGAACCGCGCCCCGGTGCAGGACGCGAAGCGGCTTTGCGACGGAGTTCCGGCGGATCTGGAGAACCGGCCGGCCGCCGAGGTGGATAGAGCCCGGTGCGGAGAATACAAAAACGGGAGCAAAAATCATCGGATCTGATCCGCTAATCGAGTACTATGAACGGATGAATAGCATGAATTTCCTCGCATTTGGGTTTGGAAACCTGGGCGGCCCGGATCTGTTCGTTCTCCTGCTCATCGTGCTCGTCTTTTTCGGGGCGAAACGGCTGCCCGAACTGGCGCGGGGCCTGGGCCAGAGCCTGAATGAATTCAAGAAAGCGCGCGAAGACTTCGAGCGAGAGGTGAATCGTCCGGAATCGCAATCACCACCCCCGCCGCAAGCGGCTCCCACCCCGAGCGCGCCGCAGAGGCCGCCGTCATCGGGAACCGAGCCGAGGTAAAAAAGAGAATACCTCCACAGATTACGCAGATTAAGGTCACACCGCGGGCACGGGGGAAGAAAGCGGCACGACGTAAGAGTTCACACGGCGAGCCACGGCGACCACGGCGGGAAGACCAAATCACCCGATCCCCTGACGCTCGACCCCGAACTCGGTCCCCACGGCAAGGATTGCGCCGTCTTTGCCCCGGAGCGGCGGTTGGTAGTAGCCTGGAACCTTGGGATCAATCACTCTCGCCGCCGCTCCGGGGCAAAGACGGCGCAAGTTGCCGGCGTGCCTGACCAGCCCGCCCTCATCTGCGGCATTCTCCTCCCGCTGTGGTCGCCGTGGCTCGCCGCGTTCGCCGTGTGAACTCTTACGTCGTGCCCGCCCAATCCGCCGTGCCCGCCGTGTGACCGTGTGGCTGCTTACCAAGCTGCGCGGTAAATAGCGAGCGCGTCCGCTTCGGACACCTCGCGCGGATTGTTCACCAGCAAGCGGGTTTGCTTCATCGCATCCGCCGCCATCCGCTCCAGATCGGTTTCCGCCACTCCCACCTGCCGCAGCCGGGTCTCGATCCCGGCCTGCCCGGCCAATTCCTCCAACCGATCGATCAAGGCCTCCGCTTTCCGCTCGGGCGCCCCCGGGACGCCCGGCACGATCACGTCGGCCAGTTCGGCATAAAGCGGCATCGCGGCGGACAGGTTGAACCGCAGGACGTGCGGCAAGACCAACGCATTCGAGTGCCCGTGCGGCACGTGGAAAATCCCGCCGATCGGGTATGCGAGCGCGTGCACGGCGCCCACAGGCGCATTGGCGAACGCCTGGCCCGCCAGCATGGCGCCCAGCAGCATGGCTTCGCGCGCCGTGCGGTCCTGGCCATTGCGACAAGCCGGTAGCAGGTTAGGCACAAGCAGCCCCAAGGCCACCTTGGCCAGCGCATCCGATACCGGGTTTTTCTTGTGCCTGCTCGTGTAGGCTTCGATGGCATGAACCATGGCATCGATCCCCGTCGCCGCCGTCGCCTTGGGCGGCAGCCCGAGCGTAAGTTCGGCGTCCAGCAGGGCCAGGTCAGCGTACAGCACCGGCGACACGACGCCCATCTTGGTGGTTTCGCCCGTCGTGATCACCGCGATGGGTGTGACTTCGGAACCCGTCCCGGCGGTGGTTGGGATCAGGATCATGGGAAGGCGGGAGCCAACCACCTTGCCGATTCCGTACATCTCGTGCAAGGGCTGCCTGGAGCCCACCAGCACGGCCGTCAGCTTCGCCACGTCCAACGAGGAGCCGCCCCCGAGGCCGATGATCAGTTCGATGCCCGCATCACGCAGGCAATCCACGGCTTCGTGCACGATTCGCTCGGGCGGATCAGCGATGACGTTGTCGACCACGACGATCTCAAATCCATGTTCCCGCAGGCTGTCGAGCGCCGGGCGGATCACGCCGCCCTCGTGCAGGAAACGGTCGGTTAGAACCGCCGCCCGGCGTTGGTGGTATTTGTTTTCACGCAGGAAAGCCCCGAGGCGCCGGCTCAGGCCAAACTCGGAAACGATCGAGGGTACGGTCTGAAACTGAAATGCATTCATGGCGGGGATCAGGGGGTGGAAAAAGGTTATACGCGGACCGGGACGGCAAGCAATCGGCAGATACGCGGTCTCTCGACTGGGTTGCAAAGCCGGCAGCGAGCAGTGAATTCAGACCTCACCGGCCTGACGGGACGAGGAGTACCGGCACCTTCACCCGGTGCCGGACGCTCCGCGTGACGCTTCCCAGAAAGACGTCGCCAAGGAGCCGGTGCCCATGCGTTGCCATCGTGATCAGATCGCATTCGATATCGCTGGCGAAACGAACGATTTCCGCAGCCGGTTCGCCACAGGCCAGGTGGGCTGAAGTTTCGATGCCCTGGTCCAGAAGGGCTTGCTGCCTGCGTTCAAGGTATTCCTTGTCCTCAAGCATCTCCTGCGATGGCGCCAGATTCAGTTCCTTGTAGTTGCGCGCAACGTAACCATCCGCGACGTGGATCAGGGTCAGGCGGGAACCGAAAATCCGGGCAAGCTGCGTCACGTGCCGGATAACGGTCTCATCCGCGGCCGAATTTTCCAGCGGGACAAGGATGTGCCGATACATGGGAAGGTAGCGCTGCGGGCCCGGTAATACCACAATACCCAATCTCCGGCGGTTTCAAACCGTGCTCGCCGCGCAGAGGCCGCTGATCAGGCTTTACTCCGGGTTGCGATGGCCCCGCCTGGCGCGCAGCGCATCGACAAGGCGGCGCACCAACGGTGCGCCGAACGCGGTAATCCAGAACACCTGAGCCGCCGCCGGCCTCCATGGAATCACGGCGAGTCCACCTAAAAAAAGCAATAGCGAGTAGACGCCTGGAGTGAGATCCAGAAGAATACCCGGGAAACGGGGATCAAAACCGGGCAGCCACCGTTTCCTCACCGCATACACCCAGAGAAGTATGTTAAGCGCCGACAGCAGGGCGAGGTTTGCTCCATAGGTAACGGCGGCCGCCTTGTTCGACCCGAATGAAAAATAAAAACTGGTCGAGATGGGAAGCAGCACGATTGAAAACAACTGACCGAAGTTGATCAGCCCGAAAATGGAATCCGCCTGTTGGATCGAGCGGAAGAGCTGGAAGTGGGACATCCAAAACATGGCCGCGACGGCAAAACTCATCAGGAGGCCCGAGCCCTCGTTCAGCATCCGGACCAGCTCAAAGCCGAGTTGCCGGTCGTTTAACGGGGCGTTTGGGACGTGGACATTGTAGGCGAGCAGCGTCATGGCCACCGCGAATATTCCGTCGCTAAGCGCTGCCAGCCGCTGCACATCCCCGGATTGTGATTTTTCAGACGTCATTTAAAAAATGCCACGAATGCCGCAAATGCAGAACGGCCAGCGGCCACCACTTTATTGCGGCATTTTTCCGCTTGTGGCATTTGCGGCATTCCTCCCTACCGCCATATCGTGACCTGTTCCAGCGGCAGGCGCGTTTTAGCGGCAGCGAGAGGTTCGCCGTAGCCAAGCGCCACGACCAGGATCGGCTCGAGCGAACGGGGCAGGCGAAGGACTTTGCGCAGCCGGCCCGCGTCAAAGCCTTCCATGGGTGAAGTATTCAAACCTGCGGCCTGGGCGGCCAGCATGAAGTTCATGGCGCTGAGCATGACCTGTTTGGTAATCCAGAACCGTTTATGAACGGCGATCATTTCAGGCACCGGCCGGAATCGCCTCACCAACGGCACCAGCACGGCTTTCCAGAGCCAGCCGAAGCCTGCAGGCCCCTGGCTGAACATCAGCGGCACGATCCTACGCAGGTGCGCCGCATACGATTCGGTGATGGTCCCTGCGGCCCGTTCCTGGTCGAGGATCGCACCAAACTGGGTTTCGTAGGCGCGGCGGTCGCCGGCAAAGATCACGACGAAGGGGGCTTCCTCGAGTTGCCGTTGATCCATGCACGCCCTGCGTAAGGCGGGTCGCACGGAACGGTCCTCCACGACGATAAAGCGCGTAGGCTGCAGGTTGAAACCGCTCGGCGCCCATTGGGCGATGCGCAGCAACCGCTCCACGACTTTACGGTCCGGAGCGATGGGCCGAAAGCGGCGGGTGGCGCGCCGCTGGTTCGCCAGGGTTTCAAACGCCTCAAGGGACATCGGTCCGGGCCGGTCGGAGGCCGGTGGTCGCGAGCCGGATGCATCCGGTGGCATTTCCATTGCGGGGTCCATGATTTAGTTATCCATCTTCGGCAGTGTTGCAGAGGTGAGATCAAGAGCAAGATCAAGCACGGCGGCAAGCGGCGTGACGCAGCGCACTTGATTGAAGGGCGCCCCGGCTGTTCTCGTCAAACCGGCTTGAATCTGTCGCTTGGACATCCGGTTTCCACATTGTATCTACGTCAACATGATCAACCCGCCCATCCCCCCGCGATCGGTTCAGGTTCTACTCGGGAACCGCCGCTACTGGGTTGAGATCGGGCCCGATCTGCTTGGAACCGCGGGCTTGAAGCTGCACAGGCTGGGTCTGCACGGGACCGTGGCCGTCATTACCGACGATAACGTCCGCGACCTGTATGGACAAACCGTGCTGGATTCGCTGGGCGCAGCCGGTTTTCGGGCGCGGATTTATTCGGTTCAGGCCGGTGAGCAGTCCAAATCGCTGGCTGAAGTTGAACGGCTGGCAGAGTCAATGGCGCGAGATGCGATGGATCGGTCGAGCATTGTCGTCGCGCTCGGTGGAGGGGTGATCGGCGATCTGGCCGGGTTTCTCGCGGCCATCTATTACCGTGGCGTTGCCCTGGTCCAGCTCCCGACCTCGATCATGGCTCAGGTCGACAGCGCGGTCGGCGGCAAGACGGCCGTAAACCTCCAGGCCGGCAAAAACCTGGTGGGGGCATTTTATCAACCCCGGTTGGTCATGGCCGATACGCTGACCCTGCGTTCTCTGGGCAGGCGCGAATGGAATGAAGGCTTTGCCGAAATCATCAAGTACGGCGTCATCCGGAGTCCGTCCCTGTTTTCGACGTTGGAAGCCGACGCGGATTTGGACGTTGACGGTGTCGTTGAAGCGTGCGTTCAGATCAAGGCCGACATCGTGGCCGAGGACGAACTCGAAACCTCGGGACGGCGTGCCCTGCTTAATTTCGGCCATACCCTCGGCCATGCCATCGAGGCGGCGGCCGGGTACGGGGCCCTCTATCACGGCGAAGCGATCAGCCTGGGCATGTGCGCCGCCGCATGCATTTCGCGGAAGCGCGCCGGACTGTCCGCAGCAGAGGTGACCCGGCTCGAAGTGTTGCTGGAAAAGTTTTCTCTGCCCACCCAGCTTCCGCCGGAGCTTTCGCCGGACCAAATCGTCGAGCGAACTTTTACCGACAAAAAGTTCGTGCGGGGCCAGATTCGATTTGTGCTCGCGTCCCGGATCGGGCATGCCTTCGTCTCGGACGAAGTCACCCGGGACGATCTGGTCGAGGCGATCGCTTATCTCCAATCATCGTAGGCAGCGTGTGACCCAAACCGAAGCGATGCTGGTTTTGAACATGCTCCCGCGCCTGGGACCGGTGAGCGTGCGGCGCTTGCTCCACAGGTTCGGTGACCCCCAAGGCGTGTTGCGCGCCCGCCGCCCTGATCTGGCCCGGGTTGAAGGGTTGAACGCGCCGGCGATGGAATCGTTGCTGGGGTGGGAGACTGAGACCGATCTGGCGGCGGAAATGCGCCGGATCGAGAATGCCGGCGTCAACGTCGTCACCATTCTCGACGCGGAATACCCGCCCTCCTTGAAGGAGATTCACGACCCGCCCACGGTGCTTTACGTTTGGGGTACGCTGGAACCGCGTGATTTCCATGCGATCGCGGTGGTCGGGTCTCGCCGGACTTCCCATTACGGGCTGGAGTGTGCAAAACGGTTTGCTTACCAGTTGGCTTATGCCGGGCTCACGGTGGTAAGCGGTCTGGCCCGCGGCATCGATTCGGCGGCGCACCAGGGTGCGCTGGCCGCCAAGGGCCGGACGATCGCGGTGCTGGGCGGCGGCTTGAACCAGCTCTATCCGCCGGAGAACCTGCCCCTGGCGGAACGGATCGCTTCGTCCGGAGCGGTGGTCAGCGAGTTTCCCATGGAAACTCAACCCGACCGCCAGACGTTCCCGATGCGGAACCGGATCATCAGCGGCTGGAGCTTCGGCGTGCTCGTGGTGGAAGCCGGGCTGAACAGCGGCGCGCTCATCAGCGCCCATCAGGCCGCCGAACAGGGACGCTCGGTCTACGCCGTACCGGGCCAGGTCGACCGCCCGACCTCAACGGGTTCCAATCGCCTCATCCAGGAGGGCGCCAAGCTGGTCATTGATGCGCAGGATATCCTGAACGATCTGCAAAGCCTCTTCCCGAACCCGCCGGCGCTGCAGCCGAGCGCCCCGGCCGATTTGCCCCCTGAACTCGCGGCCGTTTACCACGCGATCGGCTCTGAGGAAACCGCCATTGACCAGATCATCCGGCAAAGCGGGCTTTCCGCGGGCGAAGCCACCGCCGCGCTGCTCCAGCTGGAGGTGCGCAACCTGGTCCGGCAACTTCCGGGCAAACATTTCGTGAAACTGTTATAATTACGATTCCATTTGCGAGTTGGCCTCCGGCCTTCTACTATCCCGGCTCGACCTCCGGCAGCCGTTGGTTTATCGTTTTCTGGGGAGAATCGAAGTAGAAATGGGAAAAGCCCTTGTCATCGCAGAGAAACCGAGCGTCGCCCTCGACCTGAGCCGCGCGCTGGGGCGGTTTACGAAAAAAGACGATTTCTTCGAGAATGATTCGTATGTGATTTCTTCGGCCATCGGGCACCTCGTCGAACTTTGCCTGCCCAACGAACTGGACAAAAAGCGCGGCAAATGGAGTTTCCAGAACCTGCCGATCATCCCGGCTGAGTTCCAGCTGAAGCCGATCGAGAAAACCGAATCCCGTTTCAAGCTGCTGAAACGGCTGATGAAACGTGACGACGTCGACCTGATCATCAATGCGTGCGATGCCGGCCGGGAAGGCGAACTCATTTTTCGTTACCTCATCCAGCTGGCCGGGGTGAAAAAACCGTTGCGCCGCCTCTGGCTTCAGTCGATGACGGCTGAGGCGATCCGGACCGCCTTCGATCGGCTGCGTTCCGATGAGGAAATGGTTCCGCTGGCCGAGGCCGCAGTCTGCCGCTCCGAAAGCGACTGGCTGGTCGGCATCAACGCCACCCGCGCCATGACGGCATTCAACTCCAAGGTGGGCGGGTTCCAGCTGACGCCGGTTGGGCGCGTTCAGACCCCGACCCTGGCGATCCTGGCCGAACGCGAGCAGCGCATCCGCGATTTTGAACCGCGCACGTACTGGGAGTTGCTGGGTGATTTCGAGGTCGGCGCAGGCAGTTACCGGGGCCGCTGGTTCGATGAAAACTTTCAGAAAAACCAGGAAGAGGATCGTAAACCCGAGCGCATCTGGGATCTTGAGAAGGCCAACGCCCTCCGGGCCAAAGTCCTGGGCAAACCGGGCGTCGTCACCGAAGAGAAAAAGCCGGTTTCACAGGCGCCTCCCCTGCTCTACGACCTGACTTCGCTCCAGCGCGAAGCCAACTCGCGCTTCGGCTTTTCCGCGCGGCGCACCCTGCAGATCGCCCAGCAGCTGTATGAACGCCTCAAGGTGATCACCTACCCGCGGACTGACTCGCGGTACCTGCCCGAAGATTACCTGTCGACCAGCCGCGACGTTTTGCACAGCCTCCAGGATCCCACGCTCAAGCCGCACGCCGAGCGGGTCCTGCAGAGCCATTGGGTCAAGCCGAGCAAACGCATCTTCAACAACGCCAAGGTCACGGACCATAACGCCATCATCCCGACCGGCCAAACGCCGCGAAACCTGGATGAAGCGCAGCAGAAACTCTTTGACTTGATCGCACGCCGTTTTGTGGCCGTCTTTTTCCCGCCGGCCCAGCTCGAGGTGACGACCCGGATCACCCGCGTGGAAGGCGAAGCCTTCAAGACTGAGGGGCGCGTCATCAAGGATCCGGGCTGGATGGCCGTGTACGGGCGCCAGGCGGCAGGCGAAAACGATCCCGAGACGCTGGTCGAAATCGTGCGCGGAGAACGCGTCCTGACCCGCTCAGCCGAGGTCAAGGAAAACCAGACCAAACCGCCGCCCCGCTTTACGGAAGCCACGCTGCTGTCGGCCATGGAAAGCGCCGGCAAGCTCATGGAAGATGAGGAACTGCGCGAGGCCATGTCCGCCAAAGGCCTGGGCACGCCGGCCACCCGCGCGGCGATCATCGAAGGACTTCTGCAGGACGGCTATATCGCCCGCGAAGGCAAGGACCTCATCGCGACCTCCAAGGGCATCTCATTGATCACCTTGCTGCGCGGTATCGGGATTGACCTGCTCTCATCGGCCGAACTCACCGGGGAATGGGAATATAAGCTTAAGCTCATGGAGCAGGGTAAGCTGGGGCGCTCCACCTTCATGGCCAACATCAAGGATCTGACGCGCGAAATCGTAAACCGCGCCAAGAGCTTTGAGAGCGATACCGTCGCGGGCAATTACGTAACGCTGGAGGTGCGCTGCCCGAACTGCGGCGCGGCACACCTGAAAGAAGATTACCGCACCTACCACTGCGAATCGTGCGATTACCGGTTTTTCAAGAACATCGCGAGCCGTGAATTGAGCACGGAAGAGGCGACCGAATTGGTCCGGAACCGGAAGGTGGGTCCGTTGGAAGGGTTCCGCAGCAAGACCGGACGGCCTTTTTCCGCCGTGCTGGTGTTAAACGATGAAAACAAACCGGAGTTCGCCTTCGACGGAAACGGCCGCGCGGAAAGCGTGACCGTAGATCCGAAGGTTCACCTGGTAATCGGCAAATGCCAGATGTGCGCGGACGGTGAGGTGTGCGACGTCGGAACCGGTTACGTCTGCTCGAACGTGCCTTCGAAGAAATGCACGTTCAAGATGAGCAAGACCATCCTGCAACGCGAGATCCCGCCCGATCAGATGCGCAAGATGCTCGTGCAAGGAAAGAGCGACGTCGTCAAGGGCTTTATTTCCAAGAAGGGCCGCCCGTTTGATGCCGCGCTGCGCCTGGAAAAGGGCCGGATCGCGTGGGAATTCGCCAAGCGCCCGGCGCGTAAAGCCAAAAAGCCGGCACCGGCGCATTGAAGTCCAGGTCAACCGTCAACCGTCGCGCCGTGCAGGAACTCCACGCAGGCCTGCCCGTCGCTTTCGGCCGCCCCGCGGTCCTTTTTTTCGTGGCACGGGCGCGGGACCTTCAGCCGCGCGCCGGCTGTTTTTCAGGTACTTGTAGACGGTCGCCAGCTTGACGGAGAGGCCACCTTCTTCCCGCAGCCAGCGCTGGGCGTCGGCGGCCCGGCGCAACTCACGCGCCTCGACCTTTTGGTTCAACGCCCGGGCCAACTCGGGCGAGAGCGCCGAAGCCGGCCCCTTGCCGCCTTCAGGCCGATGCAGCAGCCCGTCAAGACCGTCGGCCCGAAAGCGCTCTAACCAGCGCTGAATGCAAGAGCGGGCCCGGCCTAAGTGGGTGGCGATTTCTTCCAGAGTTAACTGGCCTTCCAGGCCGAGTTTGACGGCCAGGAGCCGCTCGCGCTGCCAGCCGGCCGGTTCACGTTTGAGCCGTTGGAGCACCTGGGCGGCTTGGCCGTGAGGATCGAGGTCGCCTCGTGGTCTTGCCATGGCCCAGGATGACAGCATCCGGCGAAAAAGAAAGCCAAACTTTTACCCAGGCAACCATCTAATACCATTCAGACGGTTATCTTGGTGGAGTGTCGGCTCAAAGCATGTCGGCGCCGGCGGGTGCCCCGTACCCGGTTGAACCGGTCTTAGGCCCAACGGGCCGGGAGATCTTAGCCCAGGGTTTACCCCACTGCCATTTAGTTAAGGGCCGGTGGATGGGGGCGCTCTCGTCCCGAAGGGACGGCTGAGGTTAGCCAGGGACTTCAGTCCCTGGACGGGGCATTTAAGAGGGAGCGCGTCCCGTCGGGACGCCTGAAACGCTGCCCCGCAGGGTGCCGGCTCCCAAACGGCCGGCCAAACCCGGCGCGACCCTCGGCTACCAAAACCCGAACGTCCCCCCAATCTTTGACGCCCGCCTTCAGGCGTCCCGAGGGGACGCGACCCCAGGGAACGCCCTCACAGGCACTAAAAGTACCTGCCTAACCTCGGCCGTCCCTGCGGGACCAAAGCAATACCCGGCCTTGTATCCGCAACTAAATGGCGGTGGGGTTTACCCTGGGTAACTGTTAAATCATGATCGAGCCCTCCTAAGGCGTCACGTCCGTACGCCCATCCCAACAAACGCTCGCCCCGCCGGGTTGGATTTGCTGAAGGGGCGGCAGAACGCGTGGCTTACCGGTTGTGCCGCGACCGTCAGCGCGGCGCCGGCGTTGCGCAAGCTTGGCTTTTCGCGGCAAGGCCTTTAAGCTTCGGTTGTGAGCGGTTTGATTGAAATCCAGAGGCCATTGAGAAGCTTTCTGAGGAAAGGGCGGAGCTGCGCCAGTGGCTTGAGACCTATGAAGAGGACGGCATCGAGGAGTCGGGTGAATTGATGGCGGCCATTGAAGAAGGCATTCACTCCTTAGAAGCGGAAGGTTTCGGCGTGCTGGCCGGATCCGCCGGATTGTTCATGGTAAGTACTTGATTGTGTAGCGCCTCAATGAAACCGAGAGGACTGTAGAAGCAGCGCGGTTCTGGCATGGCGCCAGAGGGCGGCTCAAGCTCTGATTCCGGCATACCACCGGGTGGCATGGCTCTAAGCCGGATGCTTTCCGTTTCGTACACGCCCGCGCGTCAGCCGATTTCCTCCCGATAAAATCGCTGGACGGTGTGCAACCGTTCCAGCGCCGCGCCTGAGTCGACCAGTTCAGCCGCCCGGCGCAACCCGTCCTCCACGCGCGGCGTGAGGCCCGCGACCGTCAGCGCGGCGCCCGCATTGAGCAGGACGAGATCCCGCCGCGGTCCCCGGTCCTGCCTGCCGAGAATCTGCAGCGCTGCCTGGGCGCTCGCGACCGGCCCCCCTGCCCGAAGTTCGTGCAGGCTTACCGGAGACAACCCGAATTGATCCGGAAACAGGCTGAACGGCGTTGCGGCTTCGCCCTTCACTTCGTAAACGAGCGTTTCACCCAGGGTGGAAATCTCATCCATCCCGGAACCGGCCGGCACATGGCCATGGACGACCCACGCCCGGCGCCGTCCCAGGCGGGAAAGCGCCACCGCGTATTTTTCCAGGACCGTGGGCGCAAATACCCCTACCAATTGGTATTGCGGACGCGCGGGATTGAGCAGCGGCCCGAGCAGATTGAAAATGGTGGCGTGCCCTTGCTCGGCAAGCTTCCGCCGAATCGGGGCGACAATCCGGAAGGCCGGATGGTAAAGCGGCGCAAAAAGAAAGCCGAGTCCAGCCTCCTGCACGCAGCGTTCGACGACGTGAATCGGGCAATTGGCCGGGATGCCTAACTGTTCCAGCAGGTCGGTGCCGCCCGATTTTGAAGTGATGGCCCGGTTCCCATGTTTCAAGACCACCACCCCGGCCGCAGCCACGATGAAGCTGGCGATCGTCGACACATTAATCATTTCAAGACGGTCGCCCCCGGTTCCGCACAGATCCATGGTCGGCTGATCACCCAGCGGGAACCTTGGCCGGATCGCCAGCGAGGTAAAGGCCTCCGCGAAATACCCTAATTCTTCGCCGGTCTCCCCTTTGGTCTTGAGCGCCACCAAAAAGACCGCTTTATCCTCTTCCGAGACCGTCTCATCCGCGAGCTCGCGTGCCGCCACCCGGATTTCCTCGCGAGTGAGGTCCAGGTCCGCGATCAACCGTTCGGTAAGCCCCTCCAACGGAGAATGCTGCATGGAATCGGGCGTCGACATCGCGTTGAATTGAGCCGAACCGACCTGAACCGTGCCACAGGCCGGCACAGGCCCTGCCTTCGGATCAGGAACCGGCCGCCGAGAGCTTGATTTCGATTTCGGGCGGCATCGTCAGCTCCGTCAGACGCAACCTGGGCACGTCAAACCCATACTCATTTCGCGCCGCTTCGGTGACCTCAGGCAGGAGAAGCGCGCCGAGGTTCGCCACCTCGCGGTGCCATCGGTCCAGGCCGAGCCGGGCGTCGCGCGCCGATTTAATGATCAGGTTAACGATGCGCAACCGGACCGAATCACTGAACTCGTCCACCGAGAATGCCTGGTCGGCGCCGGCGACCTCGGTCAGAAAACGGCGCGGGTGCACAATCTGTGCGTCAAAATCACCCGCAAACCGGATCGGCACCCGTTCGTGGACGACGTTACCCCAAAAGATGGCTTGATAGGTCCGGAACGGCACATTCGAGATCAAACCCGTGTTCAGAAAATAAAGATCAAATTGAAACGGCTGCCCGGCACCGTAAGGCCAGATACTCAGCCGGTTGAGGATCGGCAGCGTTTCCTTGGCGAGGACGTGCTGCCCGGGGCCAAACTGGTCCCCGTATTCTCCACGGTAGACCGACTGGGCAATTTGCTCCGGGCGAACGTGTAAAACCGCTCCCGGAGCAATCTTCCGGTCTCTGAAAGGGTAGCGGACCGAGATCAGGTCCGGGCGGGACCAATCCATCCGCAGTTCCCGGATCAACTCCTGATGAAAGAAACGGCCGAAGGGCATGGCGGAACTTAGACGGTTGTACCTGGTTTAAGGCTCATCCCGAGCCGCCGGAAGATCTTCGTTTTTTTCTCTTTTCGCCAAATTGCAGTTAGGTCGGCTCGCATTTTCAGTCGGGGAATAACGCCCAGGGCGCCAAATGGTTCAGCCATGAAGATCAGAGCGGGATTCGCGGCCGGAGCACGGCAAAAAAATTCGTTACAGTTCGGCCCGGACCCCTGCGCCGGAGAGGATCGGAGATGGCCCCGAGGATGTCTAGTGGAAAAAGCGGGCACGGCGGTCCGGCGGGCACCGCGGATCTACAGAGAACGCAGAAAAGAGAACACCTCCACCGATTACGCAGATTACACAGAACTACAAACGCCGAGCTCCAAACTCTACCCGGCACCCGGCACTCGCAATCAACTCGGCCAACCCTTCCCGAAAGGACGGATACACCGGCTGCCAACCCGCTGCCCGGAGCTTGCCGTTACTGACGGCTTTATTGGTCCACGCGCGTTTACGGTTGAAGTCGCGTGGCCCGAAGGGCGGCAGTGGCCGGTTAAGCCTGGCACAGACCCACGCAAACCACTCCCGTTGGCGCACCGGCTCATTGTCGACAACGTTATAGAGTCCGCCTGCGGCCCGTTGCGCCAGGTAAATGAGTGCGCCTGCCGCGTCAACCTGATGCAGATTGTTCAATAGGCGTTCACCAGCGCCCTCAAGTACGGCGGTGCCGTCGAACAGTTTGTCCAGTGGAATGCAACGGCCCGGCCCGTACAGCCCGGCCAGGCGGGCCACCGTGCCTCCGTGCGACAGCACGAGCCGCTCGGCTTCCAGCAAGATCCGGCCGGTTTCACGTTCGGGCTCAGCCGGGGCGGCTTCATCCACAGTTAAACCGTCCTGCTGACCGTAAACCGAGGTCGAACTGCAAAACACCAGATGCCCGCAGCTTAAGCATTGCAGGATGTTTCTGGTTCCTTCTAAGAATACCGCCCGGTATTCCGGGGCGCCGCCCCGGCCGGAACTGGCGCAATGAAACACAATTGAGTAGGAATGCTCCGGCAAACCGGCGAATGCTTCCGGCCGGCTGATGTCGGCGGCGCAGGTAAGGAAGGGTTCGGTCGCAGCGAGCCGCGCGGCGCTTTCGACCGATTTCGTAAGGGCCGTTACCCGAAACCCAAGTTCGCCGAGGCGCCTCGCCAGCAGCCCGCCCACAAATCCCGGACCGATGACCAAGGCGTGCTGTGAGTGTCGGGTATCGGGCGCCGAATGGAGCTCGGAGTTCGGGGTTCGGAGTTCGGAGTTCGGAGCGGCATCCCGGAGGATGGGTGCGCGTGCCAACCTTAGAGTCGCCGCCGGGATCCGCTTAATCTGTGTCAATCTGTGTAATCTGTGGATGATTCCTCTTTTCTGCGTTCTTCTGCGTGTTCTGCGGATATCCGCTCGCGAATCCGTTGCTTGAACTCGAGTGCCGGGAGACTCCTCTGAATGCTCTTAACCTGTGTAAATCTGTAGAATCTGTGGATGAATTTCTTATGAGCGGATCTGGCCGGAACCGCGCACGATGTACTTGTAGATCGTTAACTCTTCCAGACCCATCGGACCGCGGGCGTGTACCCGGTTGGTACTGATGCCGACCTCCGCCCCGAACCCGAATTCGCCGCCGTCGTTGAAGCGGGTTGATGCATTCCAGAGGACGACCGAAGAATCCACTTCGCGAAGAAACTTGTCCGCGGCTTCCGGGTCCTCCGTCACCACGGTGTCGGTGTGATGAGAACCAAAGCGCTCGATGTGTTCGATCGCTGCGGCAATGTCCGGCACCACGCGCACGGAGAGAATCAGATCGAGGTATTCGGTTCGCCAATCGTCTTCAGTGGCCGGCGTGACGTTTTCTCCCAGGATCTGCCGGGTCCGCTCATCCCCGCGCAACTCAACGCCCTTGGCGGCAAGCGCTTCCGCGCAGGATGGCAGAAAGGCGGCGGCGATCGCTTCGTGGACCAGCAACGTTTCCGCGGCGTTGCAAACCCCGGGGCGTTGGGCCTTGGCGTTTACGATGATCCGCTCGGCCATGGCGAGGTTGGCGGCGCGATCGACGTACACGTGGCAGATCCCGTCATAGTGTTTGATCACGGGCATGCGGGCCAGGGACGTGACCGTCTCGATCAGGGAACGGCCTCCGCGCGGGATGATCAGGTCGATGTACCGGTCCATCTCAGCCATTGCCTGCACCGCGGCGCGATCGGTGATGGACACCAGTTGAAGGCTGTCGACCGGCAAACCCGCCTGGCCGCAGCCTTCCCGCAGCGCCCGGGCAATCGCCACGTTGGAGTGGATGGCCTCAGAGCCGCCGCGCAGGATAATGGCGTTGCCCGTCTTCAGGCAAAGCGCGGCCGCATCGCTGGTGACGTTCGGCCGCGATTCATAGATGAAGCCGACGACGCCGATCGGCACGCGCACTTTACTGATCTGCAGGCCGTTCGGGCGTTCCCATTGCCGGATGGTTTCGCCTACCGGATCGTGCAAATCGGCGATGTCACGCACGCTGTTCGCCATGACGTGAAGCCGCTTCTCATTCAAACGCAGGCGGTCGACGGCGGCCGGCCCCAGCCCGGCAAGCTGGGCAGCCTGCAGGTCCTGGCCGTTTGCATCCAGGATTTGGGGCACCGACTGCTCAAGTGCGTCAGCCATGGCGAGCAAAGCGGCGGTTTTCTGTTCCGCCGTCACCCGCGCCAACAGGCGGGATGCCTGGCGAGCCCTGAATCCGATCTGGTCTAAGTCGTGGTAAATTTGAGTGACCATCTTCTTTGACTACGTTTGACGACTTACGGGGTGAATTTAGTTCCTACCGGTTTTCCGTCCACGATATCACTGAGCGCCCCTGGGCGGAACCCGCTGGCAATCACGCTTGGGATCCCGGCGTGCACCGCGAGTTTGACCGCCTGCAGCTTCGTGACCATGCCCCCGCTGGAATAAACACCGGTATCGCGGGTAGCAAGGTTGCTGACGCTGTCGACGTCGCGCACCTCAGTAAGGCAATGGCCCTCCCGGTCGAGCAACCCTTCCACGCTGGTGAGCAGGATGAGCAGGTCCGCCCGGCAAAGCACCGCCACTTCCGCAGAAAGCCGGTCATTGTCGCCGAACCGCAGTTCCTCCACCGCAACCGAGTCGTTCTCATTAATGATGGGCACCACCGAGCGGAACCGCAGCAGCCGTTCGAGGGTGTTGCGGGCGTTCCGGTAGCGCGTACGACTGTCCAGGTCCTGATGCGTAAGGAGCAGCTGCGCGACCCGCAGCTGGTGCCGTGCAAAAAGCGTCTCGTAAAGGAGCATCAACCGGGATTGGCCCACCGCGGCGCACGCCTGGATGGAACTCAGGTCCTTGGGCCTTTCGGGCAAACCCAGCAGCATGAGCCCGGCGCCGACCGCTCCGCTGCTCACCAGGATGCACTCGTTACCTTCGATGATGAGTTCCGCAACTTCGGTCGTCAAACGTTCAAATTGCGCTGTGGCAAGCGTATTGCTGGCCGGTGCCGTGAGAATACCGGTACCGAACTTGATCACCACCCGTTTGCGCTTATCAGACATGGAAGAGCAACACTATTGTCACGCGTTGACCGGAATGCCAGCCTTGGCGCATAGGTAACCCCGTTCGTGAATATTTTCTCCCTTATCCGTAAACAAGCGGAGTCACAACCTGACCAGATCGCTTACCATAATTTCACTGACCCGGCCGGTCCGCTGACCTATCGAGAACTCGTGGCAAACGCTGAGGTTTTCGCTCGGCAGCTTCGCGCCGAGGGTGTGCGCTCCGGCGAACGGCATGGACTGTACCTGGACGAGGGTTCGGGTTTTCTGGTAACTGCCCTCGGCCTGCTCGCGGCCGGTGTTTGCATGGTACCCATGGGCACCTTTCTTCCCGGCAAAGAGGTCGATTACATCGCGGGGGCAGCCGGGCTGCATGCACTCCACGCAGCCCGCAAGGCAGGCTTTCGGAACGCGCACGTGCCTGCCATCGACGACCGTCGCGACGAGGATTTTCGAGCCGCGTTCCCCGCTTATATCCGGTTCACCTCCGGGACGACAGGCCAGCGCAAAGGCGTGCTGCTCAGCCACCAGACCATCTTCGATCGCCTCGCGGCAGCCGATCAGATCCTCCGGATCACCCCGCGTGACCGGGTCTGGTTTCAACTTCCAATGGCGGACCATTTTGTCGTTTCAGTCCTGCTTTACCTTTCGCGGGGCGCCACCATCCTGACGACGGCCCCGCAAGCCGATGAAACCTGGCGGATGCTGGCTAAGACGCATGCCCCAACCCTGATCTACGGATCCCCGGCATTTTACCGGGATCTGAACGCGTCAACGGTTTCCGCCCTGCCCGAAGTACGCCTGGCGATTTCAACCACCTCACTGCTGCCTCAAAAGGTGCAGCACGGTTTCCAGAGCCGCTTTGGCCGTTCATTGAATGTGGCGCTCGGCATCATCGAAGCGGGTTTGCTGACGCTGGATCAAACGCACGACAGGCCCGGTTCGGTCGGAAAGGTCATGCCTGCTTACCAAGTGACGATCGTGGGAGCTGATGGCCGGCCTGTTCCCGCCGGCGAACTGGGCGAACTGCACGTCGCCGGCCCGGGCCTGCTCGATGGCTACCTCAACCCCTGGCGGCCCCGCCGCTGCCTGTTGCGCGAACACGGTTTTCCGACCGGAGACTTCGCCCGGCTCGATCCCGAACGCAACCTGTACCTTGCCGGACGAGGGCGCAGCCGGGTGACAATTGATGGCCTCGTTTTTTTCTGTGAAGAAGTGGAAGCGATTCTGGACGCGCTGCCGGGGATCGTGGAAAGCCGTGTTTACGTCGATAAAACCTCCGGCAAACTGGGTGCACAGCTGGTCGTTGAAACCGCTGCAGCCGGCTTGCGGCAGGTTGAACCCTCGCTGTTTCCCGATCCGCGCATGGCGCCGGTCCTTTTTACCGTGGTAAATTCGTTACCACGCACGACGAACGGTAAGGTGTCGCGAGCGGAATAAAGGGTAAGGATTTATCGTTTCGCGGGCTACGGTCATTCCCGTCCGCTAAAGTCAGGACACTTCTGGTCGAAAGATCAGGAAACGGACATCGGAATTTCCGATGCGAACAGCAGACGAAAGAAGGCAGGGGATATAAAACAAAAAACCAGCTCGACCAGAGGGGGAACACGTTCTGGGGGCCGATCGAGCTGGTATTTAAGATCATAGAAGCAAGGTAGCCGCTCAGCAACAAAAATCGTTTCAAAAAGACGGATTTTTGGTTGGCTGAGACGTATAACCGTTTTTCTGCTTGACGATCGGACGCAAAAGGGACCGCGAATCCACTTGCGAAACGGGAACGGGTATTGAGGCCGGCGACGCCGTAAGTAGATTTTGGTTGCCATCCCGCCTGAAGCTGGAGACTCTTGGATCTCCCTCTAATGTTCCACCTGCAGGGTTATTTCGAGACTCGCGGCCGCTCGCAGCGGCTGTTCCAGTATGCCCCTGCGGAAACCGTACGCCTGGCTGATGCGCTGCTCGACTTCATTACAAACCTTTTTCAAGGGTGTGTCGACGGTTTCTTACCCTGCGATACGGCTTTTCACGATCTAAACCATACGCTCGAAGCCACCAACGTGGTGCTCGATCTGTTGGCGGTGCACCGGGAAAATCCTGAGTTTACACCGTTTCGCGAATCTGACCGGTTGCTCGTCTTCGCGGCTGTCCTTTTCCACGACACCGGTTATTTGAAGCGGACCGGCGATCGCGAAGGTTCCGGGGCAAAATATTCTGCGATTCACGTCGGGAGAAGCTGCTTCCTGGCCTGGGATTTTTTGCCCGGTTTCGGTTTCACGCCCGACGAAATACGCCAGGTCCAGAACGCGATCTGCGCAACGGCCGTGACGGCCCGCCTGGATCAATTGCCTTTTCGCAACGTTCGCGAATGGTTGATCGCCGCGATCATTGTTACCGGCGACATGCTCGGCCAGATGGCGGCCCCCGATTACCCGGAACGGTTGCCCAGCCTTTACCTGGAATTTCGTGAGGCCGGCGCCTTCTCGCGTTTTCGAAATTCAAGTTTCGGCGCTTATCAGAGCCTCCAGGACTTGCTGGCGGGAACGGAAAAGTTTTTCTACCGCCACGTTTTGCCGACCCTCGACACGGAACTGCGCGGCGTTTACCGGCTGCTGACGGACGGGTCGGGGTACAACGCCTATCTGGACCAAATGCGGATTAACGTCGCCCGGGTGAGCGGGATGGCCAAACTACTCGCGGATGCAAATGCCGGCACCGTCCTGCCGCACCGGACCTGATCCCTCGTATGGCGGCTAGCCGCCACCGTCGCGACCGGCTGGCTTTGTGCAATGGTACCCCGAAATGACCTGGGAGACTTCCGCCGGCGCCGTTGCGTTAAAACGTCCTTTTCGTTCTCGCTGGCTTTGGGCCGGGATCATCGTTTGGGTGGTGGCCTTTGCCGCCGTGGTGATGCGCGTCGCAATCGTAGGCAGCCGGAATGACCTGTTTCCAACCTATCAACAGGCCGGACTGGCCTGGCTGCACGGCCAGCCCTTGTATCAAACCCATCAAGGGTTCATTTACACACCGCCCGTCGCTGCCCTTTTCGCGCTCCTGGCGTGGGTTCCGCCAAATCTAGGCGCGGCCCTCTGGCGTTTTCTTAACCTCATCGCATTCCTCGCCGCCGCCCTTTGGTGGTTTCGCCGGAATACACCGAACGCCAATGCCGACCGGCAGGGCCTCTTCCTTCTGCTCCTTTTTCCGGTCTCACTCGGCAACCTGAATAACGGCCAGGTTAACCCGCTGATGATCGCCCTGTTGATCAGTGCCGTGCTGCTGGCAGAGGCAAGGCGTTGGACCCTCTCGGCGCTCTGCGTTACCGTCGCGACCTATTTCAAAATCTACCCGCTGGCCATCGGGTTGCTGCTGGCCGTGATTTATCCCAAAGAATTCTCCTGGCGATTGCTGTTGGCTCTCGCCGGAGCGGGACTGCTGTCGCTCGCTCTGCAACACCCGAATTATGTGATCGATCAGTACCAGCGCTGGTTTGAGTCGCGACGGACGGACCCCCGCCGCTACAACATCGACATGGCGCCACGCGACCTTTGGATGCTGGCGCGCGCGTTGCACGTGTCCTTGACGGAGACCCTGTACGCTTTGACGCAGGCCTCGACCGCCGCCGCTCTGGCCCTGGTGTGCGGATGGGGACGCCTTCACCACTGGCCGGAAGAGCGTCTGCAGCACGCGGCGCTGCTGCTCGGCTGCTGTTGGATGCTGCTGCTGGGGCCCTCCACCGAATCGGCTACCTACGTTTTACTGGCGCCGCTCCTCGTTTACGCCCTCTTCACCGCCGTCCGGCACCCGATCGGAACGCGCATCCTGCTTTCGGCAAGTTACGGGATCCTGTTGTTGGGACTGGCTCTCAACAGCTTCCTGCATCTGAAAAAGAATGTTTACCTCAAATCGGTCCAACCGTTCGGGGCGCTCTTGTTTCTGGTTTATGCCTGCGCCTGGATCTTTTCGCCGCGCTGGTGGAAAATGCCACAAGTGAAGAGTGGCGGGTAACGGGTAACGGGTAACGAGTGTCGGGTGTCGGGTGTCGGGGGCGAGCCGCCCATGTCAAGTATGTAACTTTTCTCCCCGCCGTGTTCGCCGTGGTTCGCCGTGTTCGCCGTGTGAACTCTTACGTTGTGCCCGCCAAACCCGCTGTGCCCGCCGTGTGTCAGGGTTGCACGAGCCAGATTTCCACGACTCGATTTTTGGCCGCGTCACTCTTATCGAACATGTCCGAGCCGCCCATGCCGACCGCCCGCATCAGGTTCCTGATTTTGGTCTGGCTTTGCAGGATGTGGACCATGTTTGCGGCCCGGCGGTGCGATATTTCCAGGTTCTGCGCCTCTGAACCTGTACGATCGGCGTAACCGGCACAGACCAGCACAATCGTTGGATCTTCAAAAAGCGTCTGAAAATTCGGGCGGCGCAGGTACGACAGGAGATGCTCGACCTGGTTGTTTTCGGGCCAGATCCGGCCGCTCGAAAAAGGCACGATGGCGAGCTTGGTGAATCCGCGTGCACGTTCGACCTGGGCATAAAGGTGATCTTTTTCGGCTTTGGTAAGTTCTTTAAGGAGATCGATGCGCACCAGCACCTCCTGGCGCACGCGTTGCTCCTCCTCAGGATCCTTTTTTAGCAGAATCGGAGCATTATCATGCGCATCCGGTCCGGTCGGGGCAGCTGCTGCCTGGTCCGGCGGACTCGAATTGCCGGCAGGATCGGTGCGGTTGCTGCCGCCCGGAGCCGGGCTGGCACTCGGATCGGGAGCGGTCGTGATCCCGAGCTCAGCGGCCACGGCCATGGCCGGCATTGGCTCAGGGGAGGTTGAGTCAGCCGGGCTTGAATCCGGCGTCGTTCCGGGCGCTTTCGAATCAGGGGATGCTTGAGCCGCCCGGCTCGTATTCACCGGGCCGGCGGGTGAGGGCGCGCCAGGAGCGAGAATCCGCTGCTCTTGAGCGGCCGGGCTCGGGCTTGCAAACTCCGTGAAGCGCGGCTGCAGCGGTGGCGTGGCCGATGCCGGCGAGGAAGGAACCATCGTCACATTCGGCACCGGGGTGGTAACGGCCGGAGAGCGCGCCGGTTGAACCTCGGTAATGCCGGCGCCTTTGCCGGCCCGCAGCGCCCTGATCGCGATAAAAGCGGCGATGCCGAAGCCGCCTAACCCGAAAAGCAACGTCAGCGCGACGATCAGCCAAACGCCTGCCGGCGTTTTCGCACGGCGCGGGTTTGCCTTTTTCTCCTTCACATTTACTTCACCCATCACTCCAGTTGTTGCGCCAGAAAAGCCGGGATGTCCTTGATCGCGAGACGATCCTGCTTCATGGAGTCACGGTACCGGATGGTCACGGTGTCCTGGTTGGCCGGCCCATTCTCGCCAATCGTATCGAAATCCACCGTTACGCAAAATGGCGTTCCAATCTCATCCTGCCGCCGGTACCGGCGTCCGATCGCGCCTGATTCGTCATAGAAAACCTGCATGCGCGAGCGGATCAGCCCGAACACCTCGCGCGCCCGGGCGACCAGACGCTCGTTGTTTTTGACCAGAGGGAACACGCCGCATTTGACCGGTGCCATCCTCGGATGGAACCGGAGCACGGTTCGGGTCTCAGCCTTCCCTTTCTCGTCGGTCACCGTCTCCTCATCGTAGGCGGCGCAGATTAACGCGAGCGCCGTCCGGTCGACTCCTGCGCTCGGCTCCACCACGTGCGGAATGAAATGCTGCTTGGTTTCCTCATCGAAATAGGTCAGCGGTTTGCCGCTGAACTCCTGATGCTGCTTGAGGTCGTAATCGGTGCGGTAAGCCACCCCTTCGAGTTCCTGAACCCCGAACGGAAACCGGAACTCAATATCATAAGTTCCTTTCGAGTAATGGGCGCATTCTTCTGGCGGGATTTTGTGCACGTGCAGCAGGTCGTCGGAAAGCCCAATATTACGGTAAAACGCCAAACGCTCTCCTAACCAATATTCGAGTAATTCTGGTCCTTGCTCCGGACGACAGAAATATTCGAGTTCCATCTGCTCGAATTCCCGGGACCGGAATGTGAAGTTGCGCGGGTTGATCTCGTTGCGGAACGCCTTCCCGATCTGAGCAATGCCGAACGGGAGCTTTTTCCGGGAAACTTCCAGGACGTTCCTGAACTGGACGAAAATCGACTGGGCGGTCTCGGGGCGCAGGTAGGTCAGCGACGAGTCGTCCTCGGTGGCGCCGACGTACGTTTTGAACATCAGGTTAAAGGCCCGCGGTTCGGTAAGGTCCTGGCTTCCGCAGACCGGGCATTGCGGCTTGTCATTCTTAAGCGGCAGCTGGTCGGCGCGCAGGCGCGACTTGCAATTTCTGCAATCCACCATCGGGTCGCTGAAAGTTGCTTCGTGCCCGCTGGCCTGCCAGACTTGGCGGTTCATCAGAATGGACCCGTCGAGCCCGACCACGTCGTCCCGTTCCCGGACCATCCGCCGCCACCAAAAGTCTTTGAGGTTGCGTTTGAGTTCCACCCCAAGCGGGCCATAATCCCAGCAACCGTTCAGACCGCCATAAATTTCACTGGTTTGGAAGACGAACCCACGCCGCTTGCAAAGGCTGACGATCTTTTCCATTCGTTCGATTTCCGGTTTCAACTGCTGGCCCATAGTGACAGGGAGAATGGCAATGGCCGCCCGCGTCGTCAACCGGGCGGCGCAGTTGCGCCCGACCTATGCTATAGTGGGGTTTCGTATGGCTTCATTCTCTGAGGACCTGATGGCGGACACTTCGGTCTCGTTGCGCCCCTGGATTATCCCTGCGTTGTCGCTGTCAATTGCGTTCCATGGAGCACTGTTCTATGCCTTCAGCCAGAAGACGCTTGCCCGCTTCGAATCGCCGGATCAGCCGCGGCTGGTGCCGCGCGTGTTCAGCGTAAACCGGTTGCAGGTCGACCAGAAGCTCTTGCAGCCGGAAGCAAAAAAACCGGAGAAACCGGCCAGCCTGAGCAGTGGCCAACCGGCCTCGGCGCAAACGCTGGCGCAGTTTGATGGGTCCTTCGAAAAGGATATCGACAAGATCAGGGAGGTCCGGGCAACGCCGGAAGTCAACTCGCCGGCCGTGCCGGACATTAAAGATAAACCGAGCGTGGAGGCCCAGTCGGCGCTGAATGCCGCGGCCGAGGCAAAGGCGGAAAACGCCCTGGCTATCGACAAGGAACTGAACGAGGTCAGGCAACAATTGCTCGATGATAAGCCCGACGTGGCAACGCGGCCCAAAATTTCCTCCGGGAAAGGAAACAACCCCGGCCGTACCCTTGATGCGGATGCGGCGGACAGCATGGCTGCGGGAACAGGCGGTATCCCTGCCGGATTCAGCAACCTGGATACTTTACTCACCAGTTCAGGCAAGGTCGGCGGCGGCACCGCCCCGATCTTGATGCCGACCGACCTGCTGTTCGATTACAATTCCGCGACGCTGCGTCCCGGTGCGGCCGCCAGCCTTGAAAAACTGGGGCACCTGATCCAGCGTAACCCGCAAGCGGTATTCCGCGTTGAAGGTCACACCGACTCTTTCGGAAGTGATCAATACAATCTCGACCTGAGCCGTCGCCGGGCCGAAACGGTAAAGGCCTGGCTGGTGCAGAACATGAACATCGACGCCGGTCGCGTGCAGGCCCAGGGCTTCGGCACCGCCCACCTTTTGGTTCCGGCAGATCGTTCGGTGGAACAACAACAGCTTAACCGCCGGGTCGAGATCGTGATCAGGACAAAGTAGTCACACGGCGGGCACAGCGGGTTTGGCGGGCACAACGTATAAGAGTTCACACGGCGACCACGGCGAGCCACGGCGACCACGGCGGGAAGAAGGGGAAAGAGTTCGGAGCTCGGAGTTCGGGGTTCGGAGGCGTCGTAGAACCAGGTCCGATCTCCCTCGAAGGTCACGTTCACACGGTGGGAAGACAGAATAATCCGCAGAGCACGCAGAAAAAGATCCACGAAACCGGAGCTTGACACCGGCAGCTCGCCCCCATGCTGCCACTCCGAACTCCGAACTCCGAACTCCGAACTCCGAACTCCGAACTCCGAACTCCGAACTCCGAACTCCGAACTCCGAACCCCGAACTCCGAACCCCGAACTCTACCCCCTTCTTCCTCTTCCCGCCGTGTTCGCCGTGGTTTGCCGTGGTCGCCGTGTGAACTCTTACGTTGTGCCCGCCAACCCCGCCGTGTGACCGAACTCCGAACTCTACCCCTCCCGCCTCGCGATGTAGACGGACACGACGCCGGTGGAGAGGGGCCGGCACGTTTCCGCCGTGAACCCGACCTCGTTCAGGAGTGCCATCATACGGTGGCCGCGGGGAAAGGCTTCGATACTTTGGCCCAGGTATTCGTAGGCGTCGGCAACGCCGGTCAGCCAGCCGGCGAAACGCGGCAGCACGTGGTGGAGGTACAGGCGGTACAACGGGAGCCAGGGCCCGGTTGGAAGCGAGAAATCCAGAATGACCAGGTGGCCGCCGGGGGCCAGCACGCGACGCATTTCGGACAACGCCCGGTGGTACGAGGCCATGTTGCGCAAGCCGAACGCGACGGTAACGACGTCGAACGCGGTATCGGCAAAAGGTAAAGCCAGCGCATCGGCGACGACGAGGCGCGACAAGCGGCGGCGGCGCGAACGGAGCAACAGCGGCGCACAAAAATCGGCTCCGACCACCTCCGCGCCCGGAATCGCGCGCTGAATGGCTGACGCCAGGGCGCCGCTTCCTGAGGCGAGATCCAGCACGCGGCGGGGACGCCAGGCGGCCACCTGCCGGGCGACGTATCGCCGCCAGAAATGATCCATGCCGGCGCTCAGCAGGGTATTAGCCAGGTCGTACCGCGACGCGATCCGGGCAAACATGAGCTGGATGGACCGTGCATCCTGGGCCGTGTACGCGCCCTTCATGAGGTAAAACTGCTCACGAGAGGACTCGAACCTCCACGGGTTGCCCCATACGGTCCTGAGCCGTACGCGTCTGCCAATTCCGCCACGTGAGCGAGGTGGACGGGTATATATAGGCGACGTTCGAGGAAGTCAACTGATCATCAATTGAAGTCAACTTGACTAACTCAGCCTCATCGGCATGAGCACGTACAGGAATGGGCTCTGAACCTTGATGACGCCCGGGCTCATCTCGTCGATGAGGTCCAGATAAACTTCGTCGTTACTAAGGTTACGCAACGGCGCCATGAGGAACTCAGGATTGAACGCGATGGAGAAGTCGCGTCCTTTGTACATCACCGCCAGCGATTCTTTCGCCTCACCGACATCCGGCGTGGTCGCCACGATGTCGATGTTGCCTTTGCTGAAGATCAGCTTCACCGAATTGGATTTCTCGCTGGCCAGCAGCGAGACGCGGCGCACGGCGTTCAGGAACGTCTCCCTTTCGAGTGTGACCCGCTCTTTCGCCTCGGCCGGGATGACCTGACGGTAGTTCGGGTAGTTACCCTCGATGAGCTTTGATACCAGCAACGTCCGGTTAAGCTCGAACGCGATCTGGTTTTCGCCCACGCTGACTTTAACCTCACCTTCGTCATGCACCAACCGCTGGAGTTCCGCCACCGCCTTGGTCGGTACGATGATATCGATGTCCTGACCCTCCGGAAATTCGAACTCCACGTCAACCAGCGCCAGGCGCCGGCCATCGGTTGCGACCAGGGTGAGCTTGTTGTCGCGGAACGAGAACAAAATGCCATTGAGCACGTAGCGGGTCTCGTCCGTGGAGATGGCGTACGAGGTCTTCTTCAGGCCATCCTTCAGGTCTTTTTGCGCGACGGTAAAGGTTTTCGGGTTTTCAAACCGGGCCAGGGGCGGAAATTCCTCTTCGGGCAGCCCGAGGATTTTGAAGAAGCTGGAGCCGCTGCGGATGGAGGCCAGGTTTTTGGCGTCGACATCGACATAAATTTCCGACGCAGGCAGCTCGCGAACGATCGAGAAAAGCCGCCGTGCCGGGAGCGTGGTCGCCCCGGGCTTTTCGACCTGGGCATCAATGGTGCCGCGCACCCCCACGTCGAGGTCGGTCGTCGTCAGTCGAATCTCGCCCTCGCCGGCCTGAAGCAACACGTTCGATAAGATCGGCAGCGTCGTTCGTGTGCTCACAATGTTTTGAACGATGGAAAGGCCTTCAAGGAGCTTGTCCTTACTGACGCTGAATTTCATGGCTGAAACGTAATCAAAACATTTGCGCCCTGGGAGCGCAAGGCGCGTCCACGGTCTTAGCGCGTTCAGCGTTGACACGCAAGCGGCATCGAGCCGATCCTCGCCGCCAAACACGCGCGCAAGGCACCGGGCGAACGCGGAGCCGCAAGCCTCACCGGTCCAGCAGGTTGTCGAGCAAGAGGATCAATTGGCGCGTTTGATCCTCGCGGGTCATCCGGTTCTGAACGGTTTTGCAGGCGTGCAGCACGGTCCCGTGGTCACGGCCTCCAAACGCATCGCCGATTTCGTTAAGGGAGGCTTTGGTGTGGCGCCTTGCCAGGTACATGGCCACCTGGCGCGGAAAGGCGATATTGGCCGGCCGGCGTTTACTGGTCATATCAGCCAGGCGCACGTCGAAATGTTCTGCCACCTTCCGTTGGATCTGATCGATCGTGATCGTTTTTCTGGCCTCTTCCTGCAGGATGTCGCGCAGCAACTGTTCGACCGCATCCTGCGAAACCTCGCGTCCGCTTAGTGATGCGTACGACGCCACCCGCATCAAGGCCCCCTCCAGCCGCCGGACGTTGGTGCGCACGCGTTGGGCCAGGAAATCCAGCACCTCAGGGGCGAGCTGGACGTGCAGGGCTTGCGCTTTCTTGCGCAGAATCGCCAGGCGCGTCTCGATGTCCGGCGGTTGGAGCTCAGCCGTCAGGCCCCATTCGAACCGCGAGACGAGCCGTTGCTCGAGGTTGGTGATCTCCGTGGGGGGCCGGTCGCTCGAGAGCACGATTTGTTTACGGCCGTCGAACAGGGTATTGAACGTGTGAAAGAATTCCTCCTGGGACCGCTCTTTGCCGGCCAGGAAATGAATATCGTCGATCAGAAGGATGTCGGCCTGACGGTAGCGTTTGCGAAACTTGACCAGCGTGTTGTGCTGAATGGCGTCGATGAATTCGTTGGTGAACTTCTCGCTGGAAAGGTACATCACTTTGACGCCCTTTTTGCGTTCCAGCACTTGCTGGCCGATGGCGTGCATCAAGTGGGTTTTGCCCAGGCCGACGTCGCCGAACATGAAAAGCGGGTTGTAGGTCTTGGCGGGTGACTGGGCCACGGCGAGGGCGGCCGCGTGCGCAAACTGGTTGTTTGAACCCACCACGAACGTGTCGAACGTGTTCCGGGGGTTCATGCCGTGGGTCGACGCCACCTCGGCATCCTTGTCGGCGAGGCGCGCCGACGCTCCGTCCGGCGTGATCCCGTCGGGCGACACCCCGTCCGGGGACGCGGTCACCGTCCCCCCCCCTCCTCCTGCGCCTGCTGCTGCTGCCGCCGCCGCCGGTTCCGGCTCCGTGGGTTCGGCCGCGGGCGCAGGCGCGCGTTCCGTTTCGGCCACCACGAAACGGATCTCGCGCGGGCTGCCGAGCACCGACGCCACGGCGCCATGCACCAGGCTCAGGTAATTGCTCTCAATCCAAAGCTGATAGATCGTGTTCGGAACCTGGAGCACGAGCGCCGCCTCATCCGTTTGCACCAGTTCCAAGGCTGCGAACCAGCGCTGGAACGCGTCCGGACTCACGTGGGGACGTATGCCGTTGGCAATTTCCTCCCAGATACGGCGCAAGGTGTTTTCCATGGGGACACTATCCACAATTGTTTGCGACGGCTTGGCACCCCGTCAGCCCAGCCCGGGACGGGCCGGCCCCGGACGCGTGACACGAACCAAGTTGATAGACCGGGGAGAACACTTGTGTAGTGAGCATAGGAGCCGAACGGCCGCCTGGGTCAGGAGCTTCAGAGGGTCCTCATGCCACCCCATGCGCGCGCGGTGCGCACGCCCACCTGCATTCCCTCGTAAACGCTCCATGACCAAGGTGTGCGCAGTCGACTTGTTAACAAGTTATTCACGCGGACCCGGGTTTTCACGTCGAGCGATGGCGAGGATAGGGCTGACGCGCCACCCTCAGCAAGGAAAAAGCGCCTTGTAGTCGTGAAATTTCTGATCCCGGTTTCCGCGTCCATGGGCAGGGCGTCAGCCTACCCTACTTCGCCGCTCAACGGTTCGGCGGCTTCATCCCGGGGGCGTACCTCGCGGGGCGCCCCTGCGATCCTGGCCATCCTCCTGAGGCGTTCACCGGGGGTACGAAAGAGAATGCCCACGGCGATACAGGTCACGCAGCCGATGAAGACGTACCACGGGAAGGCGACGGTCGGCCACCAGGCCGGCAGCGGCGCACCGAAATCGTACAGCTTCTCCTGCCATCGCCCGTGGAGCACCAGGGCGACCGGATCGACAGCCGGAAGCTTCACACGTCCCAGCACCAGGACGGCAGCCATACTGGCTAACATCGCAATAATGTTAGTTTCGTCCCGTCCGCGCGTGCGCGTGAGCAACCCGACGAGGAAAACCCCGAGCAAGGCACCGTAGGTGTAGCCGAGGCAGCCCAGCGCGATCGGCAGGATCGTCAGCTTGGAATTCTGCAGGACGGCGTTGGCGGCGAGCGTGGCCACGCCGATCATCAGGGCGCCGAAAACCACGGTGGCCACCCGAGCCGCTCTGACGGCCGATGCCGGGCCGCGCCGCCGCTGCAGGTACGGCAGGTAAAAATCCTTGGTGAAACTCGTGGCGAGCGCATTCAGGGCGGCCGAAGTCGAGCCCATCATGGTTGCGAAGACCCCTGCGATGATCAGGCCGCGGACGCCCACCGGCATCCGGGAGACGATGTAGTAGGCAAAGATCTCGTTATCCGCGGCCGGCAACTGCGGGTCAGGAAAGCGTTGGTAGTAGACCCAGAGAAGGATGCCCACCGACAGAAAACCCGCGGCAATCGGCAGGTCGGCGAGACCGCTCAGCATCAGTGAGATCTGCGATTTGCGGAAGTCAGGCGCGGTGAGCATGCGCTGGACCATGTCCTGATCGGTGCCGTGGGTTGACATGGTCAGGAAGGTAGAAGCCACCAGGGCGGCAGCCAGCGTGTACGGCTCCTCCAGCATTTCCTTGAGCGCGGAACCGAAGCCGGCGGCGGGATTGAATCCTAACTGCAGGACGGGCGGGAACCCTCCTAACCGGCTTATCACTTCATGCCAGCCGCCGGGAATGGAAACTAACAAAAGCCCGATCGCCAGCGCGACGGAACCGAGCATGAGCGACGCCTGGATGAAGTCGGTCCACACGACCGCCCGGATCCCGCCGGCGGCGGTGTAAATGGTAGTAAGCAGGGTGATGAACAGAATCCCCGTGAAGTAAACGGTCAGGTTAACTTCCGAACCCGGAAAAAGGTAGTGCCAGATGACCTTGATGATCGCGCCCCCGAGGTAGAGGCGCACGCCTATGCCCAGCACCCGGGTAAACAGAAAGATTGCGCTCGCGAGATTTTTCGTGCAGGGACCGAACCGCAGTTCCAGGAACTCGTAAATGCTCTGGACCCCATACCGGTAATACGGCTTGATGAACGTGAAAGCGATGATGATGCGCGCGAGCACGGTGCCGATCGCGAGTTGCCCGTAAACAAAGCTCCTGGTCTTGAATCCTTCGGTCGGGGTACCCAGAAAGGTGGCGGCGCTGGTCTCAGCGGCGATGATGGAGGCGAGCACCGCCCACCACGGGATGGAGCGCCCCCCCAGGGCGAATTCGGTCAGGTTGCGATTGGACCGTCCCGCCCAGAGGCCGATGCCGGCGATCAGGGTGAAATAGGCAAGGAGGACAAAAAGGTCGATCCAACAGGATGGTGGGACGTAAGCCAGCGAGGACATAACGGGTAACGGAGCGCGTAACGGGTAACGGGTAAAGCGTGACCGCAGCGCGGCGAGCGTTACGTTGCGCCCGCTGTGGCCGGGTGGCGGTCCCCGGTTGACCAATGGCCACCGATCAACGCCTTGTCCCTCAACCCGTTACTCGCTACCCGCTACCCGTTACCCGTTACGCGCTCCGTTACCCGTTACGGGTGACCAGCCACTGGCTGCCGATCCCGAGTTCGGGCGCGACCACGGGAGGCGGAACCTCAGGGTTGGACTGCAGATTCTTGACCAGGACCCGTGAGTTGCGGCCGCTGGCCTCATACTTTTCGCGGCGTTTGGGCGGCAGGATCTCCGGCCCGGCCTCGACGAAGCCACCCTTTTGCTCGAGGTAGGCGTACGCCTGGGTCGACAACGCAAACAGCCGCGTGAACCCGCGCTGGCGCGCCAGGTTCTCGACGAAGGACATCAATTTGCGGCCGAGTCCCTGATTTTCGTTCGATCGGCTGACGTAAAGGCAGGCCAATTCGCCGATCTCGTCTTCCGGGCACGGGTAAAGGGCGACGCAGCCGGCGATGTGCCCGTCGATTTCCAATACCCAGTAATCGTCGATGTCGGCCAGGATTTCGGCCCGGGTCCGGCGGACAAGTTCCTCGCTGCGCACCGATTGCTGGATCAGCGACATGACGGCGCGGACGTCCTTCTTGTACAGCCGCCGGATTTGCTCGTACTCGTTTAAGTAAACCATGGTGCCGACGCCGCCGTTGCTGAACACTTCGGTCAACAGCGCTTCGTTGATGTTGCCGTTCAGCAGGTGAACGCGCGGCACGCCGAAATGGCAGGCGCGCGCGGCGTGGTCCAGTTTTGATGCCAGGTTGCGCGGCAGTTTATCCCGGTGCTTGCGCAAGAGTTCCTCGAGCTCGCCCACGACCAGGTGGCCAATGCGTTGACCGTCCAGGACCAAGCCATCAAAGTTGGAAAGAAAAATGAGTTTGGCCGCCTTCAGGATTTCGGCCACCTCGAGGGCAATCAGGTCGGAATTGACGCGAAAGGTTCGCCCCTGGCCGTCGAAGCCGAGGGGCGGAATCACCGGGACCACCCCTTCCCGGAGCAGAAAATCGAGCAATTTGACGTCGACCTTGTCCACCTTGCCGGCGCATTGGTAGTCAACCCCATGAATAATCCCGGCCGAGTGAGCAATGATGCAATTGGCGTAGGCGGCCTGGAGATCCACCTGCGTCAGGCCTTCCATCACGTCGTTGGCAAGGCGCATCGCCACGCTGATCGAAAGTTGCAGGGTCGGCTCATCGACGACGCCCAGACCGTCCGCGCTGGTGATCTTGACGCCCTGGGCGGCGGCCGCCTCCTGGATTTGCCGGCCGGCGCCATGCACTATCACGACCCGTACGTTCAGCGAGCGCAAGACCGCGATATCGAGCAGGATGTTGGAAAAATTTTCCGACGCCAGGACGTCGCCGTCGATCGCGAGTACGAAAAGCTTGTCGCGAAAATGCGTGACGTACTGCAGGATGCCGCGGAGTTCCGGAAATTTCATGGCGGGGAAACGGCGGCAGCCATCGAGCGCTCACCGGACGAAGACGCGTCTCCGGCTCCGGCGCGCACCAGGGCCCGGAGCCGGTCCAGATCGAGTTCGGCAGCGCTGGCGACCTTGAGATCGACGAAGGACAGGTCTTGCAGCGCGCTGAACTGGTTCGGGATCGCAATCACCGTGAGGCCGGCATTTTTCGCGGCCCGAGCTCCGGGTTCCGAGTCCTCCAGCGCGACGGCAGCGGCCGGGGCGACCCCCAGGGTCTGCACGCATTTCAGATACATGTCCGGGGCAGGCTTCGGGTTGAGCACCATGTCCCGGGTAACGACCGCATCAATGAAACGGCGCAGACCGAGGCGGTGCAAACCATCCTCGACCCAGCCTGAACCCGAATTGCTCGCGACCCCGAGCCGCAGTCCCGCGGTCCTGGCGGCCGACATCAACGGCTCGATTCCGGGCAGAACCGGCTCCCGCAACGTCAATTCCCAATTCCGCGCCTCGCGCCGGGGTGCGAGGACCGACCAATCCAACGAGCGGCCCAGCAACCCTTCAAGGTGCCGGTGCGGGTCGAATCCTCCAACGTACCCCGTGGCCGCCGTCCAATCCTGGAGCGTCAGCGTCTGCCCAAACTCCTCGTAGAGCTCGCGCCAGCTGACGAAACCGGGCTCCTCGGTATTAACGACGAGGCCGTCAAAATCAAAAACCAGGGCCTGTAAATTCATCATTGTTTTGCAAACGGCAACCGGAACGAGTCACCGAGCAGGAAGGAGTTCGCACGGGGAACCCCTCCGAGCGCATGCCGGACCCGTCAGCTGCGGACCTCCGCGCTAAAGAGTTCGTGAGGAGCGAAAAAGCGCTTCAACTCGGCCGCCGCATTCTCGACGCTGTCCGAACCGTGCACGATATTTTCCATTGCGTCCTTTCCGTAATCGCCGCGAATGGTGCCCTTGCTCGCTTTTCTCGAGTCCGTCGGTCCGATCAGGTCCCGGGATCTGGCGACGGCGTCCTCGCCTCGGATCGCGAGAGCAATCACCGGTTTACTCTGCATAAACGAGCGCAGTTCCGGGTAGAAAGGCCGGTTGGCGACATGAGCGTAATGCTCCGCCAGCACCTCCTCAGACAGGGAAATCATTTTGCAGCCTACGATTTCGAAGCCGGCCTCTTCAAAGCGCCGGATGACGTCACCGACGTGGCGCTCGGCGATACAGTCGGGCTTCAACAATAGGAGGGTAGTATCGGTCATGACTGCCACACATCGAAGAATGCCACGAATGCCACAAGCGAAAAATCGGTAACGGGTAACGGGTAACGGGTTCGTCACACGGCGGATTCAGAAAACTCGGCAAAAACATCCGCAGAATATGCAAAGAACGCAGAAAAGAGAAATCATCCACGGATTGCAGCCCCACGGCACGTTCGGACGTGGAATTTGACGACCGCTACCCGGCCCTCAGCGTCACACGCTGAGCCGCGCTCGTTACCCGTTACCCGTTACCCGTTACTCGTTACCGATTTTGTGGCATTTTTCCGCCGTGGACCCGGTGATCACTTTGACCATTGAAGACATCGCTTTCGGCGGCGATGGCGTGGGCCGTTGGCGGAACGAGGTAACCTTTGTGCCGTTTACGATTGACGGCGAAACGGTGGAGGCTGCGGTGGTCGAACGCAGGCGCCGGTTCCAACGGGCTGCCCTGGTGCGCCCGTTGAAGCCGTCGTCGCACCGAATCGATCCGCCGTGCCCGTATTTTGGCCGTTGCGGCGGGTGCGCGTACCAGCACATGAGTTACGGGCACCAACTCGAGGTGAAGCGGGGGCAGGTTGCGCAGGCGCTTCGCCGGATCGGTCAGTTCCGTGATGTTGAGGTGGCGCCGGTCGTACCGAGCCCGCAGACTTTCGGTTACCGGAATCGAATCACGGTTCATGCGGAGGAGGGCATGCTGGGTTTCTATGAACTTCGCAGCCATGCGTTGCTCGACATTGCGAGCTGTCCCCTCGCCGGCGACGCCGTGAATGCCAAGCTGGCGGAGCTACGGCGCCGGGGGCTGCCGCCCGGCACGCACCGGACCCTGCGCAAAGGCACGGGCACCACCTTCGAGCAGGTTAACGAGGGGGTCGCCCGGTTGCTGCTCGAATACGTGGGCCGGCACCTCTCCGGAGACAGCCTGGTCGATGCGTACTGCGGTTCCGGCTTTTTCGCGCACGCGTTTGCGCCTCGATTGCGCGTAGTGGCGGGCATCGAATGGAGTGAACCGGCGATTGCGAGCGCCCGCCGAAATGCCCACCCCAACGAGACTTACCACCTGGGCGATGTGGCCGCCCTTCTGGGTGATGTCCTGCGCGCAACCCATCCGGACACCCTGGTGCTGGATCCGCCGTCGGAGGGACTGACCCCCGCGGTAATCGAGCAGGCGTTAACTCAACCACCAGCCCGGGTCTTGTACGTCTCGTGTAACCCGGCGACCTTCGCGCGCGACCTCAGGCGCCTGGCTTCAGCTTACCGAATTAGCGAGGTACAGCCGTTCGACATGTTTCCGCAAACCGCCGAAATCGAAGCCGTCGCCGTGCTGGAAACGCGGTAACAGGTAGCGAAATGGGAACGAACCGGTGACTGGCTCGTAGACGCCGTTCGAATCAATGAACCTCCGGTGTCGCCTGGGTAATGAGCTGGTCAATCGCCCGGTAAGGCACGACCCGAAAATAGCCTTCGTGGTCGCGGTAGCAGAACGAGTCGGTACCGAGCATGAGCCGCTCGACGGTGTTGACCGGAAAGGATTCCCCGCTGCGCAGGGCGATCACGAACGGCACAAAATCCGCGCGAGGAGAAATCAGGCGCTCGAGGTCTCCCTTCATATCTTTAGCGGAAGCTAACACGGTTTTAGGAATCCTCGGCCTTTAGGCCGGGGAGGATGTCAACAGCGCATCGACGCGGGCTTTCACCGCCTCATCCATTCGAACCAGTTGCGGCCACTCCCGGTGATAGCCTTCCGCCGGCAGTTTCCGGGTGGCGTCAAACCCCATGTGGGAACCGAGGTTGGCGACCGAAGGCGCGTGGTCCAGGCTGTCGGCCGGATTTTTGATGAACGTGGTATCGCGCTGGGGATCGGTGTTGGCGCAGAGCCGGAACAGCACCTCGCTGGTATTGTGAACGTCACAATCCTCGTCCACGACCACGATGTACTTTGAGAACATCATCTGACCCATGCCCCAGAGGCCGTGCATCACCTTGTAGGCCTGATACGGGTACTGTTTGCGGATGCTGACAAACACGAGATTGTGAAAGACCCCTTCGGCCGGCAGCGCCATGCCGACGATCTCCGGGAAATTCATTTTAAAGACCGGCAGAAAAACCCGGACGCTCGCGTCTCCGAGGTAGAAGTCTTCCATCGGCGGGATGCCGACGATCGTGGCAGGGTACACCGGGTCCCGGCGATGGGTGATGGCGGTGAGATGAAAAACCGGGTAATCGTCCACCGGGGTGTAGAAGCCGGTGTGGTCACCGAACGGCCCTTCCGGCCGCACTTCTCCCGGCTGCACGTAGCCTTCCAGAACGAAATCGACGTCGGCCGGCACCTCCAGGTCGATCGTCTCGCATTTGACGAGCTCCACCGACCGCTTACGGACGAAACCTGCGAAGAGGACTTCGTCGAGCCCATCGGGCAACGGTGCGGTTGCGGCAAAGATGTAAGCCGGGTCGCCGCCCAGACAAACCGCAACCGGCATCGGTTTGTTTTGCTCATAATACCGTTTGCCGTGGCGGGCCGCGACTTTATGGATCTGCCAATGCATTCCGGTGGTCCGGCCATCGTAAACCTGCATCCGGTACATGCCGACGTTCCGGGCGCCCGTGTCGGGATCGACGGTGTAAACGTTGGGGAAAGTGATGAACCGGCCGCCGTCATGCGGCCAGCAGCGCAGGATGGGCAACTGCGAAAGGTCAAACGAATCACCGGGTTCGAAGCGGTGGATGACGTCTTTGCACGGGCCGCCCGCGACTTTTTTCGGCTTGGCATGGAGCAGGTCCACCCCCTGGCGCAGCAATCCCCAACCTTCCCGAAACGACGTTGGGGGTTTGGCTTTCAGGATCAACTGCATCTGGTGGGCCAGGTCGTTAACCGACTCAAGGCCGAGCGCACAGGCCATGCGCCGTTCCGACCCCATGGTGTTGATGGCGAGCGGAAAAGCCGACACCCGCCCGTCGATCGTGGGTTTTTCGAAAAAGAGGGCCTTGCCGCCGCCGGGCGCTTTCATCTGGCGATCGGCCAGTTCGGTGATCTCAAGTTCGGTCGCTACCGGTTCGGAAACCCGAATCAGCTCACCGCGTTTCTCAAGGGTCGAAACAAATTGCGCGAAAGAAGTATAAGCCATTATTGCCTGAGTCGCTTGGCCAACCATCCACGAGCGTCGCCCATTGATCAATGGTATCGTCGATCGGAACTAGCCTCGGGGCGAACGCGGCGGCCTTCCGGCTACCGGCCGTTATCGGCTGCAACCGGCTGCGGCCGATTCCGGCGGAGAAGCGCAGAACGCAATTTCTCGATCTGCAAGGGCTTGCTCAAGTAATCATCCATGCCCGCCACCAGGCACCTCTCGCGATCTCCGACCATGGCATGAGCCGTGAGCGCAACAATCCAGGTCCGTTCGAGCAGGCCGAGGCCTTCCCGGCGCCGGATTTCGGCTGCGGTCTGGTAACCGTCCATCTCCGGCATCTGGCAATCCAGGAGCACCACTTCGTAAGGGACGCGCTCCAACGCCGCGAGCGCTTCGTATCCGTTGCCCACCGCATTGGCCGACCAGCCCAGTTTGCGCAACTGTGCCAGCGCCACGCGTTGATTGACCAAATTGTCTTCTACCACCAGGATCCGGCCTGCAGGCCCGCCCTCACCTGGTGTTCCGGACGGCGCGGCAGCCGCGGAATGCGGGGCAGGGTGCGGATCGAGAACCTCGGTCAGGCAATCCAGGAGGGTGGACTGGCGCACAGGTTTGGAACGCCAGGCCGCGATGCCGGCTTTCCGGAGCGCGTCCGCAGCCGGCGGCTTGCCAAATGGCGTCAAAAGCACCAAACGGGTCGCGGCCAGTTCCGGTTCGGCTTTGACGGCCCGCGCCAGGGACAGGCCGTCCGTCTCCGAAATCTCCAGATCGAGGAGCATCAACCGGTAAGGGTCCGCCCCGGTCACGGCTCGACGCAGGCGACCCAGGGCTTCTTCAGCAGTCCGGCACGCGTCGGCGCGCAGGTGCCAGGCCGCCAACTGACGGCAGAGCAGCTCGCGCCCGGTTGCGTTATCGAAAACGACGAGTGCGCGGGTCGCGATCAAACCATGCCTGAGATCTCCGTACTTTGCTGGGACGCGCTGTTTGACCAGGCGTGCGGTGAACCAAAACAGCGATCCTTGTCCCGGCGTGCTCTTCACACCGATGTGCCCACCCATGTGTTCCACGAGTTGGCGGCAGATGGCCAGACCCAAACCCGTTCCGCCGAACTTGCGCGTCATGGAACCGTCGGCCTGCACAAACGCCTGGAACAACCGCGCCTGAGTGTCTTGCGAAATGCCGATGCCGGTATCCTGGACCTCGAAGCGCACCAGCGCGTCCGCGGCCGCTTCCTGCTCGCAGGTCACCCGTACGGCCACCTCGCCGGCGGCCGTGAATTTTATAGCGTTGCCCACGAGGTTGGTCAAAACCTGGCGCAGCCGGCCCGGGTCGCCCCGCAAACAGGTGGGCACTTCCGGCGCGATCCCGCCGATAAGCTCGAGACCTTGGCCTTGCGCGTGGATCGCCAGCGTCTCCAGGGTGTCCTCCACCATGCGGCACAGATCGAAATCAAGCGCTTCAAACCGCAGCTTGCCTGCCTCGATCTTTGAGAAGTCCAGGATGTCGTTGATCACAGTTAAGAGGGCTTCGGCGCTGGTGCGGATGGTCTCGGTCAACTCGCGCTGCTCCGGCGTGAGGGCCGTGTCGAGCAGGAGCCCCGCCATGCCGATCACGCCGTTCATGGGCGTGCGAATCTCGTGGCTCATGTTGGCCAGGAACTCGCTCTTGGCACGGTTTGCCGCTTCGGCGGCCGTCTTGGCGTCGCGTAAGGCCTGCTCGGCACGTTTGCGCTCGGTGGTGTCAACCAGCCTGACGCCCGCCGCTTTGACCTTGCCGTCGGCGCCTTTGACGGGGAAGTAGGAGCATCGCATCCAGCGGCGTTCCCCGGGGTAGCGGTGATCCTGGACGGTAAGCTCCAGGTCGAGGATGGGTTTATCGGTGGCAAACACTTGTTCAAAGGTGGCCTCAACGGCGGTGGCCACGTCTGCAGGCACGATATCCCGGATGCGTTTACCTGCGCATTCGTGCATCGCTAGCCCGTTCATTTCGGCCAAGTGGCGGTTGACTCTTAAGTACCGCAACCCGGGGTCCACCAGCGCGAGGGCGACCGGCGAGCCGTCGAAGAAAGCATCCAATTGGGCTTCCCGTTCCCGCATTGCCTCTTCCGCCCGTTTGCGTTCCGCAACTTCGGCCGTCAGTTGGGCCGTGCGTTCCTGCACCCGCTGCTCGAGGTCGTCATTGGCATGGCGCAGGGCATCCTGAGCCTCGGTGCGTACGGCGACCTCGCTTCGCAGCGCGCGGAGATTGCTCTCGAGCGTTTCGGCCATCTGGTTGAACGCCGCCGCCAGGACGCTGATCTCGTCGTGCGAGGAAACGCCGACGCGGGCGCCAAACCGGCCGGCGGCGATGATTCTGGCGCCCTCGGTCAGTTCCAAGATCGGCTGCGCGAGGCGGCGCGCCAGCCCGAGGCCGAGGCCCACTGCGCACAAGAGAGTCACCACCAGGCTGGCCAGCACGCGGTCCACAGATTTCGTCGCCGCCGCGATGACCGTGTCGTAAGGCGCAAGGGTGATCAGCCGCCAGTCGCCCGCTCGGGCGGCGCGGTCGTTTCCGAGGGCTGCGTACCCGGCGATCCGCCTGCATCCCAGCCGGTCCGTGTACACGAGGTAAGGGTTGTCGCGACCGCTGAGCAGCTGCCTCAGCATCCCGGCCGCCACGTCGGGGTGCACGGCGAAACGTCTGGTCTGGGAATCGGTGCCCATCAGCACGCGCCCCTCCTTGTCCAGTAAATAGGCAGACGCACCGTTGCCCGCCGTCTGCGCCAGGTCCCGGAGCAGATCTGCCAGGTGCCGGGTCGTGACCTCAGCGGCGAGCACACCCACGCAGCAGCCATCGGGATCCGGGACGGGCGTCAATACCAAAAGCGAATCGGCAGCGCCGGTGTCCCCCGCTCCGGCGGCAGCTTGGCCCGGCGATTCCGAAGCATTCAAGCAGTCTGAAATGCGGATCGCGCCCGGGGGACCGTGAAGCGCCTGCTCAAACTCGTCCTTTGAGATGTTGTAACGGGAAAACAGCGATCCGCCTTCTGCGGGGGGGTAGGACGAAGCTACAACGCCGCCCTGAGGGTCGACTAACATCAGCTCGGCAAAATAGTGGAACGACTCGGCAAAACGCGTTAAATGCTCCCTTCGGCCGGACAACCCTGCCGACCTCAAATCAGGGTCTGCGGCCAGCACTCGCATCACTCGGATAAAGTCGAACACAAACTCGTCCATGCGCCGGCCGGCCTGAGCGACGCTTTCTTCGAGCCGTGCGCCCGCTTGCTGCTGTGCTTCCTTGATCGTCCGGTCTGCCGTCCAGAACGTCACTCCGAGCGGAACCCCCGTCACCAGCAAGAAGGCCAGCACCATTTTCTTCGTTAGTGACATGATGCGATGATTTCGGGCGAAACAGAAATCTATAGGGTTATGGCCAGAGGAATGACTTCATCACCCCTTAATCGTCCCCCGCGGCGGTGTATTTAGCCGTCCAGGCAGGACTGGCCGTCCAGGCGGTATTGCAGTGCCTGCCGAAGGGCGTAAAGTTGATCATCTCCGCATGCATGACCCGTTTGGCCATCACATCACTTACCTGCGCATTTCGGTTACGGATCGTTGTAACGAGCGTTGTCTTTATTGCATGCCGCAGGATCACCAGGAATGGCTGCCCCACGCGGAGATCCTGACTTTCGAAGAAATTTTTCGTCTCACGCAGGTCTTTGCGGGCCTGGGCGTAACCAAGATCCGGGTCACGGGCGGCGAACCGCTTACCCGGCGCAACGTCCTGGAGTTGTTCCGGTTGTTGAGCAGGATTGAGGTGATCCGCGACATCGGTGTCTCAACCAATGGTTCGCTGCTGGCGCGGGAGGTTGGATCCGGAGCCGTTACGGTCGCGCAGGAGCTGAAGGGGTTGCGGGTGAATTCGGCCAATATTTCGCTCGATTCGCTCAATCCCGTTACGTTCCGCCAGATCACCGGGCGCGATTACCTGGCCACTACGCTCGCCGGCATCGCGGCGGCGAAGCGGGCCGGGATCGAGAAAATCAAGCTGAACGCCGTGCTGCTGCGCGGGCGAAACGGCGATCAGCTCGGAGACCTGATAGAATTCGCGCGCCAGGAAGACCTGCTGATCCGGTTTATCGAATTGATGCCGGTGAGCGACGCCGACGTCCTCGGGGACGATAACTTTTTGCCGATCGCCGAAGCGCGCCGCCGGATCGAAAGCCGGTTCGGCCCACTGATTCCCGACCCGGCATTTCGGACGAACGGGCCGGCCGTTTACTGGAAAATTTCCGGCACGGGACAACGCATCGGTTTTATCGGCGCGATGACGGATCTGCACTTCTGCGAGACGTGCAACAAGATGCGCCTGACCTGCGACGGCAAAATCCGCCCTTGCCTGGGAAGCCACCTGGAATTCGATATCAAGCAGCCGCTCCGTGCCGGCGCCTCGGATGCGGAGTTGCGCCGGTTCATCCTGGACGTGGTCGCGCGCAAGCCGGAGCAGCACGCATTCCGCCTTAACTATCAACCGGGCCGAAAAATGGTGGCCATCGGCGGATGAACAATCCCTCGCTGACCCACCTGCAGGCGGACGGCACGGCCGCGATGGTGGACGTTTCGCATAAACCGATTCAGAAGCGGGTGGCGGTCGCGGAGGGGCTGATCCGGCTCCAACCTGCCACGCTCGAGAAGATCAACCGGAGCACGATCGCCAAAGGCAACGTGCTGGTCGTAGCCAGGGTGGCGGCGATTGCCGCGGTTAAACGGACGGACGAACTGATCCCGCTCTGCCATTCGTTGCCGGTGCAACACGTCCGGGTCGATTTCGAAGAGAAGCCGGACGGGCTGCGGATCGAATGCGAGGTCACCACCACGGCGCAAACCGGGGTTGAGATGGAGGCTTTGACCGGCGTCAGCGTGGCGGCGCTCACCATTTACGATATGTGTAAAGCCGTGGATCAAGCGATGACCATCGACGGGGTACGGCTGGTTTCAAAAACGAAGTCTCCGGCATGAACATTTTGCGAGTGGGGATTATCACCGTCTCCGATCGTGCGGCGCAGGGCATCTACGAGGACCTGGGAGGACCGGCGCTGGCTGCCGCCGTTCACGCCCGAGGGTGGGAAGTCGTTGCCGAGGCGGTGGTGCCCGACGAAGAGGACCGCATTCAGACCTGTATACGGTCGTTCGTTCGGCAGGGGTGCGGTCTTATCCTGACGACCGGCGGCACAGGGATCGCGCTCCGGGATGTTACTCCGGAGGCCGTCCGCGCCATTGCCCGCGTGGAACTCCCCGGATTCGGCGAGGTGATGCGGGCCGAATCGATGAAGCTGACCCCGAACGCGATCCTTTCCCGGAGCCTGGCCGCCATCGTGGGCAGCGCGGTGGTGATCGCGCTGCCCGGCAAACCGCAAGGAGCGGTGGATTGCCTGGGGTTCGTGGCCGGAGCGATTCCCCACGCGGTTAAAATTGCGGCCAACATACCGGACAGTTGCTAGTGACGGGTAACGGGTAACGCGTAACGGGTAAGACCAATTCCAGATCAAAGAGATAGTTTACCCGGACTTGGCTCGGGAGGTGCTGGGTGACAAAAACCCATCAAGTTCCTGGGCCGCAGATGGTTCGACGTGATCCGTGCCCGAATCTATTCTCTTAAGCACAAAACACGCCCACAGCCCGTAAACTATCTCTTTGATCTGGAATTGGTATAACGGGTTGCGCCTCCCTGGGCGGTTTTCGGCCGTAAACACCCCTGGCCTGCAAGGTTCCCTTGAGCACCCGCTACCCGTCACCCGTCACCCGTCACCCGTCACCCGTCACCCGTCACCCGTTACCCGCTACCCGCTACCCGTTACCCGTCACCCGCTACCCGTTACCCGCTACCCGCTACCCGTTACTCGTTACCCGTCACCCGTCACGTCCAAGCTCCGAGGCAGGGCACCACCAGGAACAGGTCGGCAGCCACGCCCATCCAAAATCTGGAGGGAAACGAAGACGCGACCAGCCAACCGAGGGCGCCCGCTCCGCACCCGGCGGCGGCGGCGGTCCCGCTCGTCAGCACTTGCTGGCGCTGCAGGACGAGTCCGAGGCCCGCGTAGAGGCAGAGCAGCGCGCAGATCAAAAGGCAGGTACGTTCGCCGCCGAGCCAGACGGCCACGGTGCGCGTGCCGCACCGCCGGTCACCGGGCAGGTCCCGGACGTCAAAGACCAGGGCGTTGATCTGCAAGGCGAGGAAACCCCAGGTAAATACAAGGCACTCTCTGAGACCAAAACTCCGGCCGGCCTCCCAACACGGCCAGGCAATCAGCATGACGGAAATGGCCAGCGCCGCCAGCGACGACTTGATTCCCGGCAAATCCTTGAGGCGACGCCGCCAGAAGAAGGGAAAAGGCCGGGAGTAAAATTGCAAAGCTCCCGCCGCGACGCCGATCACGGGCAGGAGTTCGGCCTGCCGGGTAAAAAGGGGCCAGAAGAGCAAGACGATCGCCGCACCGGCGCTTACGGCCAACCGCCAGGGGCGCAAACGTTCGGCCCAGGCGCTGCGGACCGGCGTATTGGTCTCGTCGGCAGGGTCACGGTACAAACGGTCGCTGTTGTAGACGAACAGGTAAGCCGCCCACCAGAGCGGCAACGAGGTGCGCCACGGCACGCCGAGAGCCCGGCAGGTGATCCAGCCGAGACCGGCGACGGCGCTTGCGCCTAGAAATTCGAGAAGGTACAACGCTAGGAGGAAACTATGGGAGATACGGGGTACCCCGGACTTAACCGCCACGTTCATCGGTGATCAGAACCTTAATCTTAAAGTCAGATTGTTTCCTTGACGATACGTGACCCTGTACCTAGATACAGGCTGGCTTTCGAAGAGCGGGCACAGGCAAGGGGGCAGATGAACTCGACGCGGGTAAAGCGTCGACCGCTTGGTTTGTTGATCGGAGTTTTAAGTAAGGAAAGCGGATTTTGAATGTTTAACGGCGTCCTCGGCTTACTTTCAAACGACATCGGAATTGATCTAGGGACCGCCAACACCCTGGTTTATGTCAAGGACCAGGGTATTGTTCTGCGGGAACCGTCGGTGGTGGCGGTTCGGGCCGGAACCAGCCAGGTGCTGGCGGTGGGGGACGAGGCAAAGCGCATGTTGGGACGAACCCCCGGCAACATCGTGGCGGTGCGTCCCCTCAAGGACGGCGTCATTGCCGACTTTGAGATGACCGAATCGATGCTTCGCCATTTCATCGCCAAGGTTCATAACCGAAAGTGGGTTCGGCCCCGGGTGGTCATCGCGGTCCCTTCGGGCATCACCGAAGTGGAGAAACGCGCGGTCAAGGAATCGGCCGCCCATGCCGGGGCGCGCGAGGTTTACCTCATTGAGGAACCGATGGCGGCGGCCATCGGGGTTGGCCTGCCGGTACAGGACGCGGCCGGCAACATGATTATCGACATCGGCGGCGGCACGACGGAAGTCGCCCTGATCTCGCTGTCCGGCATCGTGTTCAGCCGCAGCGTGCGCGTGGCGGGGGATGAACTCGACGAAGCGATCGCGAGCTACATGAAGCGGGCCTATAACCTCATGATCGGCGAACGCACCGCGGAGGAAATCAAGATCAAGATCGGCAGTGCGTACCCGCTGGAAAAGGAAACCGGCCTGGAGGTGAAAGGGCGAGACCTGGTCGCGGGTTTGCCTAAAACGCTGACGATCACTTCCCAGGAGGTTCGCGAGGCGCTGCTTGAGCCGATCTCAACGATCGTTGAATCGGTGCGCGTCACCCTGGAGCGGTGTCCCCCGGAACTCTCGGCTGACCTGGTCGACCGCGGCCTGGTGCTGGCCGGGGGCGGCGCATTGCTGCGCGGGCTGGACCGTTTGCTTCAGGAAGAAACGGGGTTGCCGGTCCATGTGGCGGAAGATCCGTTAAGCGCCGTCGCTGAAGGCACAGGCCGCGCGTTGAGCGAAATCAAGTTTTTACGTCAGGTTGCTTCTTCTGACCGGCCGCTACGCTGATGCAAGCAGCTCTCATGAAGAGCTCGTCCATTCTGGCCCTGGTATCGTTTGCGGTGCTCGTGGGATTGCTGGTGGTTTTGCCGGCCGGCGTTAAACAGCAGATGCAAGGATCCCTGCTGCAGATGGTGCTGCCGGTCCTCCAGACCGGCGCGTCGATGCAGGCAAAGATCGGCGACGTGCAGGGCGGGCTCAAGCGCCTGGATGAGCTCGAACGCGAGAATCAGCGGCTGCGCCTTGAGAACGAGCAACTCCGCACCGCGAATTCGATGCTGCGCGGTTTGGAGGACCGGGTCAACCGGCTGGCCAAAGCCCTTGATTTTCGTGAACAATCGCAGTTTCGCCTGATCCCGGCGCACATCATCTCCCGGGACAACGTGAGTTGGTGGAACAGTTGCGTGATTGACCGTGGCCGTGCGAACGGCATTGCGACCGACATGGCAGTCCTGACGGAGAGTGGTCTGGCGGGCAAAGTCACCACCGTCAGCCGGAACACCGCCGTGGTGCTCCTGGTGTCGGACGAGAGCCTGCGGGTATCGGTCAGCATTGAAGGCACGCAGGAACAGGGGATCGTGTCCGGCACGCGCGCCTCGTCCAATTACCTGCCTCAATTGCTTATCCGTTTCCTGAACAAGACGGCCGGCATCAAACCCGGGATGAAGGTATTCACGACCGGAACAGGGGGCGTGTTTCCGTCCGGGGTGCTGGTCGGAAGCGTCAAGGACTTCACGTCGCGCGAGTTGGAAGGGGTCGCGACCGTCCGGCCGTCGGTCGATCTGGCCAACATGCACGACGTCTTCGTCGTGAGCGGCGTGAAATGATCCGCTTCTTTTGTGTTCTGCTTCTGCTGATCCTAGGGGCGTTTCTGTTCCAGTTTTATCTGCCGCCGGTGTTGCTGTTGCACGGGGCATCGATTTTGATCGTGCCGTCGCTTTACCTTTACGGGGCGGTCGCCCTGCCGTTTCCGCTCATGCTGGCGCTGACGCTCTACACCGGCCTGATGCACGATCTTCTGATCGTGCCGCAGGCGGGGCCGCATATCGAGTTTCCGGCCGGCCTCTCGGCCGTCGTGTACCTCCTGCCCGGACTGGTGATGCACGGGGTGCGCCCGCTGTTCCTGCGGTACCGGTGGACCTGGCATCTCTTCCTGGCCGAACTCAGTGCAGCCCTCACGCCGATCCTGCCGGCAGCCCATTACATCATTTTAAGTTTTGCGCGTGGTGAATTTTTCTACAGTGATGCAATAATATGGCGGATTCTGGGCCCTGGCATTATGTCTTTGGTAATCGCTCCGTGTTTATTTTTCATCCTTACTCCGCTCGCGCAGCTTCTTCACTTCCGCCCGGGTCTTAGAAGTGTGAGCTAAATTTTTATGGCTCGATCGAAGAAGACGACGACACTGGATCTGCGACTTTTGCTTCTGGCGGGCCTGGTCCTGGTCGCGATCACGGGCCTGACCATCCGGCTCTGGTTCCTGCAGGTGCCGCTGCAGAAATTTTATCAAAGCCGCATCCAGGGCAACTCGGAGGTCACGGTTCGGATCCCATCGATCCGGGGTGAAATCCGGGATCGCAACGGGGTGCCCATGGTTACGAACCGGCCCAGCTATGAAGTCGACTTTTACCTGCCGGACCTCGTCAGCGGGTATAAAAGGCAGTACGGCCAGCCGCCGATGATCGATTTCCGGGCCAAAGACGCGAGCGGCATGCTCCATGACCGGAAAGAGCCCGACATCGTGCAAATCGTCGACCGCACGATCATCCCTCGCCTCGAAGAATTGAAAGTGGCCGAGCCATACAACTCGCAACGGCTGCGCACCCATTACCGGAATAATACGCTGGTCCCGTTTACGTACCGCGAGGACCTCGATTTCGCGACCTTCTCCAAATTTGCTGAAAAGGACCTCGGGTTGCCCGGCGTTCAGGTGAACGTGCGCCCGGTGCGCAAATACGTGTTCAACGCTCTGGCCGGCCAACTGCTCGGATACGTCGGAGCGCCGCGGGACATCAACAAACTGCCCGACATCCGGGAATTCAACTTTTACGACCCGGACGTTCAGGGCCGAACGAACATCGAGTACTTCATGGATGATGAGTTGCGGGGCAAACCCGGGAAACGCATCCTCAAGAAGAACGCGAAAAACCAACTCGAAGGCGAAAAGGAGGTCATTCAGCCGACGCCGGGGGCCAACGTGTACCTCACGATTGACACCCGGATTCAGTACATCGTCGAGCGCGCGCTGCGGGTGGTGGGCCGGGCCGCCTGCGTCGTGGTTGACCCCAACAACGGGCAGATTCTGGCCATGGCGTCGGTTCCTTCGTACAATCCGAATAAGTTCATTCCATCGATCTCAGCCCGGGACTGGGCGGCCATCAAAGACGCGGACGCCGACCCGTTGACCAACCGGGCGATCAGCGCATTTGCTCCCGGGTCGACCTACAAAATCGCCACGGCGCTTGCAGGCCTGACCAGGGGACTGGCGAAGGCGCAATTCACCTGCACGGGGGGCGTTACCTACGGTAACACCTACATGAAATGCTGGATCGCCGAGAAAGGCGGCTCGCATGGCACCCAGACTTTAACCGAGGCAATCAAGAACTCGTGTAACGCTTATTTTTACCAGTACGGCAACGCGGCCGGCATTGATGCGATCGACAAAGTGGGTCACACCCTTGGTCTGGGCCAGTCGTCCGGCATCGAGCTGAGCGGCGAAGACCCGGGCATTTTGCCCTCACCCGAATGGCTCAAGGTCAACAAAAACGAGAAATGGTCGCAGGGCCAGACGGCGAACACCTCGATCGGCCAGGGTTACGTCCTCGCCAGCCCCCTGCAGATGGCGATGGTGGCCGCAACCGTGGCAAACGGAGGCACGGTGTACCGGCCAAGTTTGATTTATCAGGTGCAGGAAGCGGACGGAAGCATGCTCCGGCGGCCGGCCAAGATCCGGGGTGAACTGATGCACGATAACGGCCTGACCAACGACCAGATCGAGATGGTGCGCAAGGGCATGTGGCGCGTGGTCAATGACCAGGGCGGCACCGGCGCAAAGGCCCGGGTACCCGGCGTCATGGTGGCTGGAAAGACCGGCACGGCCCAGTTCTGGCGTGACGGCGAGAAGGACAACCATACCTGGTTCATTGCGTTTGCGCCGTACGAAAAGCCGAAGATTGCCCTTGCCGTTCTCGTGCAAGGGGCGAAAGCCGGGGGCCAGGTGCCGGCCCCGATCGCAGCGAAGATGATCGAGGAGATCCTCGCGCTTGATAAAGGTTACAATCCCGGGGTCGGGCCACTCGAGCCTGCGGTGGGCAACTTTAAATTTGTGGAAACGATCAGCTTCAAAGACAGCAACCTGCCGGCCCAGTTTACCCCCGGCAACGATGAAGATGACGAGACGGCGGATGAGATGCCGGATCCGGAGCCCGATCAACAGGATCAGTCGGATCACTCAGGGGGCGAGACGTACCACCGGGCCACCAAACGGCGCGCGGCGGTTGCGGCCGAACCCGACATCCGTCCCGAAGCCGATTCGCACACCAGTAGCAGTAACAGTAATCCTCAGCGGCCACCGGCAGCTCAGCCGGCCAGACCGGCAGTCGAGCCGGCAAAACGGCATAGCTTTTTTGATTTCTTCAAGCGGAAACCAAAAGAGGAATCGCCAAGTCAGCAACCGCCGCCCGAGGAAAAGAAGAAAAAGCGTTTTTTCCTCTTCTGACAGAGAAGCGCGCGCAACTCTTTTGCACTCCCAAACATGTTGGAAAAAGTTAAGCAGTTCCTTGGACTAACCCAGAAGAAGGTCGGCAACCAGCTCATCATCAGTTGCGAAAAGCTTGAACGGCGGGTGGCTCTGCTCGAAAACGGAATCCTCGAGGAGTACAACATCGAACGCGATACCGACCGCAACATTGTCGGCAGCATTTTCAAAGGAAAGGTCAAGAACATCGAGCAAGGTCTCAAAGCGATGTTCGTCGACATCGGTTTTGAGAAAAACGCCTTTTTGCACTTCTGGGATGCGCTGCCCGGCCTGGACAGCGGGGTGGAGGAAGTGGATCGGGCCAGCCACGAGCGCCGGTCCAAGAAGAAGATCACGGCCAAGGAGGTACCGGAAATTTACCCGGTCGGTTCTGAGGTGATGGTGCAGGTAACCAAGGGGCCGATCAGCAACAAAGGTCCGCGCATCACGACCAACATCAGCCTGGCGGGCCGCTACCTCGTGTTGATGCCGCATAACGATCAAAGCGGTATTTCGCGCAAAATCGAAGACCCGAAAGAGCGCGAACGGCTTCGCACCATTTTGCAGAGGCTCGATATCCCGGACGGCATGGGGGTGATTATCCGGACGATCGGTGAAGGTCAAAGGGCACGCTATTTTGTTCGCGACCTGGGTCTTCTGCTCGAACAATGGCGCCAGATTGAAGAGGCGTTCAAAACGAAGCCTGCAGCTGCGGTTTTGTTCCAGGAGCCTGACCTCATTGATCGTACCGTTCGTGACTTTCTGACGGAGGAAATCGACGCGGTCTTCTGCGACGACCAGGTCGCCGTCGACCGGATGCAATCGCTCGTCGGCCAGGTCTCAAAGCGTTCGAAGAAGCGCATCCTGCTGTACAACGAACCGGTGTCGATCTTTGATAAATTCGGGGTTCAAAAGCAGATCGACGACGCCTTCCATCGTCAGGTATGGCTGCGTTGCGGCGGTTATATCGTGATCGATGAAACCGAGGCGTTGATCGCGATCGACGTCAACACGGGTCGCAACAAAGGAGCGAAAGACGTCGACAAAACCATTCTGCAGACCAACCTGGAGGCCGCAGACGAAATCGCGCGCCAGCTGCGCCTGCGCAATATCGGCGGATTGATCATCGGCGACTTCATCGACATGAAAAACCGGAAGGACCAGCAAATGGTCTATAACCGGATGAAGGAACGTCTCAAACGAGATAAGGCCAAGACGCACGTGCTTCCGATCTCAGCGCTGGGGCTGATGGAGATGACGCGGCAACGGGCGCAGGAAAGCCTGACGGGTTCGATGTTTATCCCCTGCCCGTATTGTCACGGGCGGGCGGTGGTGAAGAGTCCGATGACCATGAGCGTGGAGATCCAGCGCGCGCTGCACACCGTGATGCGGCGCAACCCGGAAACTCACGACCTCAAAGTAATCGTGAATCCCGAAGTGCTGAACCGCCTGAAAACCGAGGACGAAGATTTACTGGTCGAAATCGAACGGCGCTACGCGGGCCGTCTCACCTTCCGAACCGATCCGACCTACCATCACGAGAAGTTCTTGATTTTTGATGGTCTCACTAACCAAGAATTAAAACCATGATCATACCAGGACGGAGACGGCATGGCACGCGCGACGCGCATTTTGCAGCAATCGGCGCACTGGCCCTTTGCACCATAATCGCGGCCCATGCGGGCGACAAAACCGTGCTGAATTCGCCGCCCCCGGAAACTGGGCCTGCTGCTACCTCTTCGGTGCCGGCCTGGTCTTTTGACGTCGATACAGACTACGTGCTCGGCAGCCATTTCCGGCACCTGGAAGGGCTCGGAGCACAGGCGGACAGTTTCTACGAGGTCGAAGCACTCCGCAGATTTCACATCGTTGACAACGTGTATTTCCGGGTCGGCGTTGACGTATCCCGATTCGATTTTTCCCGGTCCAATGCCGTTTTCCCCTACTCGCTTAATGCCCTGGCCGGCGAACTGGCCCTCGAATATTGGCACGGCGACGACATCGGCGCTTTGCTGAAGGTGTCCCCCGGCGTTTATTTTGCGCGCGATCACATCACCGAAAATTCGTTCGATTTTCCGATCGAAGCCGGTACCGGGATTAAAATCACCAGGACTTTCTCGCTCGCAATCGGTGTGACGACGGGCCTGCTCAGGGCCTGGCCGGTGTTGCCCGTAGGCGGCTTCGTCTGGGACGTCAATGATCAACTGAAAATCAATGCGGTTCTTCCTGAACCGCGGGTCAGCTACCAGTTTTTCCGCGGGTTCCAGGCGTTTGCCGGCGGCGAACTGGCCGGAGGCGGTTTCCGGAATGGGCCTACGAACGACCGGCGCACGAATAATGCCGCCTTCCAGTACACCGAACTGCGCGGCGGCGGCGGCATCATCTACACGCCGCACAAAGGCATCGACTTTGAAGCGTCCGCCGGCTGGGTCTTCCAGCGGGAAATTGACTTCTTCCATTCGGGCCCTGATTTCAAGACCCGCGCCGGGGCTCCGTACTTCAAACTCGACCTCAGCGTGGACCTGTTTTAGTTCGGCGCTCGGAGTTTGGGGTTCGGAGTTCGGAGGCGTCGTATCACCGGGTCCGATCTCCCCCGAGGTGCACGTTCACCCGGCGGGAAGGCAGAATCATCCGCAGAACACGCAGAAAAAGAATCCCAGCTGCTGGACTTGACACCGACAGGCGGCGCCCAGGATGCCGCTCCGAACTCCGAACTCCGAACTCCGAACTCCGAACTCCGAACTCCGAACTCCGAACTCCGAACTCCGAACGCTTTCCCCTTCTTTCCACCGTGGTCGCCGTGGCCCGCCGTGATCGCCGTGTGAACTCTTACGTGGTGCCCGCCAAACCCGCTGTGCCCGCCGTGTGACCGAACTCCGAACTCCGAACTCCGAACTCCGAACTCGTTCCTCTGCCCGCCGTGTGACCGAACTCCGTTACTGCATCTGGAACGTGACCGGCAGGGTGAAGGTACCGTTGACGTTGGGGGCAAACTTCCAGTTTGCCCTCGTCCACCGGACCACCGTGCTGCTCAGCATCGGGGGTCCGGAGATGGCCTTGACGTCCAAGATGTTGCCGTTGGAAACGGTGAATTGCACGCGGACGTCACCGCGGATTCCCATCTGCAGAGCCTGGGGCGGGTAAGGCGGTTTGGGGCTGCGCAGCAGGACGGCACCGGTGCCGGGATGGCCGGCATGGCCCGTGCCGTTGGGCGCACCGGCGGGATTCCCCCGAGGACCGGGCTCAGCGCCTACGCCTGGGGTGGCAGCCGCGTTCGGGTTATGCGTTTGCCTCGGCTTCTCTGCAGCGACTGGCGGCCGGGGCGGTTTAGGCGCAGGCGGGGGTGGAAGCGGCGGTTGAGGCTGATGAGGTTTCGGCGTCGCCAAAGGCCGGGGAAGGGGCGTTGCGGTGGGGACAACCGTGGGGGCCGGCGTGGGTGAAGGCAACGGCAGAGGGGGTGGCGTTGGCTCCGGCAGCTCGAATTCAGGCTTGTCCACGGGCGGTGGGGTCGGTTGCTCCTCCGGCGGGGGCGGAGGCGGCGTCGGCTCCGGCTCCGGTGGGGCTGCCTCTGCGGAAGCATCCGGGTTACCCAGTTTCTCGACGTCATTAACGTCAAGGTCGGTCAGTTCAATCACCGTCTCCGGCTTCGCGGAGCGCTCGGGAAATTTTATCCAATAGCCGCTCACGACCGCAGCCCCATTGAGGGCGGCGGAAAGGAGGAAAAACCAGACGATGGAATTCCGGTCGCGCTGCGGTCGCGGGCTGTCCGGCATACTACTGATGATCCTTACGCCTGCTCAATCAATCAATGATGATCGGAAGCAGCGGGTCCGGCCGGCGCAACGGTTGGTGCATTCGCCCCTGCTCCCGCGGCCGGTTTGATCTCCAGGCCAACCTTCTGAATGCCGGCCGTCCGGGCCTTATCCAGCACAAACACGACCTTTTCGTAGGGAACATCCTTATCGCACCGGATATAGACGCGGGCGCCGTGATCCTGGTTGTAAAGGTCCCGAAAGCGAGCCAGGACGTCGCTGTCCGGGACATGCACCTTATCAAAGTAAATGTCCTGAAGGACGTCGATGCTGACCAGGGTGAAGTCTGGTTTGTTGTTCTGCTGAGCGTTGGTCGCCGTCGGCAGGTTCACCTCGATCCCCTTCATGTTGATCATTGTCAGGCTCACCAGCATAAACGAGGCGAGCAGGAAAAACATGATATCGATCAACGGAATGATCTCGAGCCGCGCCTTCTTAATTGGAACCGGCGTATTGCTCGGGCTGCGGCCGTGCATTTTCTGCCTCCGGGTTGGCCTTCAGGTGCAGGCTGTGAAACATCAGGACGACGTTGTGCGAGGTCGACTCCAGCTCGAACTGCAGCCTGGCCAGTTTGGCGTTGAAGAAATTGAAAAATACGAGGGTCAGGATGGCGATACCGAGACCGCAGGCGGTGGCGATAAGTGCCTCGCCGATGCCTCCGGAAACCGCCGCCGGGCTTAAGCCGCCCTCGTTCACGGCATTGAACGCCGCCATGATGCCGGTCACCGTGCCAAGCAAACCGAGCAACGGCGCCAAGGTGATGATGGTGTCCAGCACGGACATGAAACGGCCCGCGCGCTGGAGTTCCGTCCCGGAGGCGATTTGCAGGGCGCCTTCGAGAGAGGCGTGCGCGTGGTTAAGGCCATGCCAAACGGTTCGGATCAACGGGTCTTTGGAGCCGCGCGCCAGGCTGGAGGCGACCTGCACATTCCCTTGTTCAAGGGCGGCATAAACCTTGTCCAGGCGATCCGCATCACGCCGGCCCCGTTCGATGGCCCACCAGACGCTCCGCTCAAGGATCACCGCCACGGCGACCAGGAAGACCACCGCGATGGGATACATGACTGCCCCACCCTCGAAAAACTTCTCCAGAAAGTAATTGCCGCGGGCCCAGGCAGGTACGTTGTGGGTGACGGCGTCCGTTCCGGCAGCCAACATGGGAACGAGTCCCGGCAGATAAATCTCCATAAAAAAAATATCCTCCTGCTGTCCTACAGATCGGATGTCCGGTCGACAGTTTAAATCGCCCTTGTCTGAATTTTCTCAAGCAGACGATGCAGACGCCTTAAACCGGCCCGCATCGCATCGCCGCCCCGGGGCGGCGGTACCCGGCAACGAGTCCTTCTCTTCTCACCGGCCGAGGAGGTCAGGCCGGCAGCGGCAGATTGCAAGGTGCCGGCGGATAAGCGCTTACCCGAGATACCGGTCGATCTGGCGGTGCAGGTACGTGCGGAGTGCTTCATCCGGCAACCGGTCGGTCACTTCGTTGAGAAAGCCGCGAACGATCAGCGCTTTGGCCGCGCGCTCCGGAATACCGCGGCTTTTCAAGTAAAACAGTTCCTCCTCTTCAACCTGGCCGGAGGTGGCCCCATGGGTACAACGCACGTCGTCTGCCAGGATCTCGAGCCCCGGGAGTGAATTCGCTTCCGCTTCATCGCTGAGCAGAAGGTTGCGCACTTTCTGATACGCGTCGGTGCGGTGCGCGCCCGGCTCGACCTTGATCAGGCCGGAGAAGATCGTTCGTGCCTCGTCGAACAGCGCGTTTTTGTAGAGCAGATCGCTGGTCGTATTCGGCCGGAGGTGATCCTGGTAAGTCCGCTGGTCAAACTCCTGCGCGTTGCGAGCCACGCTGACGGCCAGCATGTCGCTGCGTCCCCCCGCCCCTTGAAGCCGGCTCACGCTTTCCAGCCGCGAATATTTCCCGCCAAGGTTCAGAGAAAGGTTGGTGGCAGCCGCGTCACGGCCGGCCATGGTCGAGTTGATCTGGACCGAGGTGAATTCCCGGCTCCATTCCTGGACGCTGATGTAAGTGAGCTGGGCCTGATCTTTGACGATCAGGTCATTGACGCCGCACGCAAACCCGGGCGTGAAAGGATCCAGGGAAATAAAGTGATCGACGACAGTCACCCGGCTGGCCGGGTCGGCGATGACCAGCGTGTGCGGAAAAACGGCGGCGTTGCGTCCCTGGATAAAGTGGAACACCTGAAATGGCCGGCGAATTTCGACGCCTTTCGGGACGTGAAGGAACGTTCCCGCCTTCACCATCGCCTTGTGGAGGGCGGCAAATTTCTGTGACCCTAACCGGGCCGGTTGCGACATGAAATGGGCCTGCAGGAGGTCCCCCTGGGTCACCAGCGCTTCCTCCAGCGTCGTGAAAACGACGCCCTGTTCACGCAACGCGTTATCAAAAAAGTCGATCGCCACCAAGCGATCGTTCAGGAAGATCAACTGGCCGGCCGCTCCCTCCAGGGCGCGGCTTTGAACCTCCGCGCTTACTTCAGCCGTCGATTCCGGCGCCAGCGCATACTGATCAAGGGCAAGCCCCTTAACGTTTGAAAATCGCCAGGTTTCATCTTTGCGCGCCGGAAAAGGAAGCGCTTCAAATTCGGCCCATGCAGAAATTTGAAGCTCCTGAAACCATGAAGGCGACCCGGGCGCAGCCGGCCCGGGTCCCGTCGAAAGAAGCAATGGTTCGATGGTGGTTGTCGACATAATAAAAGCTTCAGACTGGCGAAGCGCCGGTCCCGGCTGCGGTTTACCGGCCGGCACGGCAAGGGGCCGCCGTGCCCTTCAGCCCTGGGCCGGATCGGCCAGGTTCCTTAACCGACTGATCCCTCCATTTCCAGGTCGATCAGCCGTTTGAGTTCGACGCTGTATTCCATGGGGAACTGGCGCACGAGATCATTCACAAACCCGTTGACGGCAAGGCTCATCGCCTGGCCCTCGGTCAGGCCACGCTGCTGCATGTAAAAGATCTGCTCAGCGCTGATCTGACTCACGGACGCTTCGTGCTGAGTGGCGTTGCCGGTGCCGCGCACGGTGATTGCCGGGTAGGTATCGGTGCGGCTGTTGGGGTTGATCAAAAGCGCGTCGCACTCGGTGTTATTCTTGCAGCCTTTCAGGTGTTTCGGCACGTGGACTAATCCCCGGTAAGTCGCCCGTCCCTGGCCGACGCTGATGCTCTTGGAAACGATGTTGCTGGTGGTCTCATCGGCCGCGTGGACCATCTTAGCCCCCGTGTCCTGATGCTGGCCATCGCTCGCAAGGGCGATGCTGATCACCTCGCCACGCGCTTTGCGGCCTTTCAGGATCACCCCCGGGTACTTCATCGTCAGACGCGACCCGATGTTGCAGTCGATCCATTTGATCTCCGCTCCTTCCATGGCCAGCCCGCGCTTGGTCACCAGGTTGAAGACGTTCGGAGCCCAGTTCTGTACGGTCACGTACTGGATCTTGGCTCCCTTAAGGGCGACGAGTTCCACCACGGCCGAGTGCAAAGTCGCCGTAGTGAACTTCGGAGCGGTACAACCCTCCATGTACATCACCTCCGCACCTTCGTCGGCGATGATCAGGGTCCGCTCAAATTGCCCGAAGTTTTCCGCATTGATGCGGAAGTAGGCCTGCAGGGGATGCCTCACCTTCACCCCGGGCGGTACATAGATGAAGCTGCCTCCACTGAAGACGGCGCTGTTGAGCGCGCTGAACTTGTTATCGCCCGTCGGAATGACTTTGCCGAACCATTTGCGGAAGATCTCCGGGTGGTGCTTCAGCCCCTCGGTGCTCCCGACAAAGATGACGCCCTGGTCCGCCACCGCCTTTTTGATGTTCGAGTAAACCGCTTCACTGTCGAATTGGGCTTCAACCCCGGCCAGAAACTTGCGTTCGCTTTCCGGGATCCCAAGGCGTTCAAAGGTTTGTTTGATTTTGTCGGGAACCTCTTCCCAGGTCCGTTTCGGCGCTTCGCCGGACGCCAGGTAGTAGCGGATAATGCCGAAATCGATCTCGTTCAGCTCATCACCCGCCCAGTGCGTCGGCAGGGGTTTTTCCATGAAGACCCGGTAAGCGTTTTTACGGAACTCACGGATCCAATCAGGTTCACCTTTGGCATCGACGATGTAGTCGATGGTTTTTTCCGTCAGCCCAACTCCCGCGTCGCGGGTGGGTTTGACGTCAAAGTAAAAATTGCCGATCTCACGATCGAGGTCGAGTGATGGCGTTTCGGTACTCATATTGCGCTCCAATTCAAAAATAAGTTAAGCCTTGGCCTGGACCGGCTCGCCCGTCTTAAGCCAGTCGTAACCTTTGGCCTCGAGCTCCAGGGCAAGTTCCTTTCCGCCGCTGCGGACGATTTTCCCCTCGAACATAACGTGCACGAAATCAGGGACAATGTAGTTCAGCAGGCGCTGGTAGTGCGTGATCAGCAGGATGCCCAGCCCGGGTCCGCGAAGGGTGTTGACGCCTTTGGCGACGATTTTCAAAGCGTCGATGTCAAGGCCGCTGTCGGTCTCGTCCAGGATGGCAAAAGCCGGTTCCAGCATGGCCAGTTGCAGAATCTCGTTGCGCTTCTTTTCCCCTCCCGAGAACCCTTCATTGACCGCGCGGGCCGTGAATTGCCGGGGAATTTCGAGCAGGTCCATCTTGTCGTACAAACGCTGGTAGAACTCCGTGGCCTCCAGCTCCTCACCTTCGGGCAAACGCGCCTGCAGGGCGGCACGCAGAAAATTGGCGTTGCTCACGCCGGGGATTTCCATCGGGTATTGAAAGGCAAGAAAAAGGCCGCGGCGCGCCCGGTCGTCCGGTTCCAGGCCCAAGATGCTTTCTCCATCCAGCAAGATGTCCCCGCCCGTCACCTCGTAATCGGGATGCCCGGCGATGACTTTGGCCAGCGTGCTCTTACCGGAACCGTTCGGACCCATGATCGCGTGGACCTCGCCCTGGCTGAATTCCAGGCTAAGACCGCGAATGATTTCCTGGTTCTGGATTGAAGCGGAAAGATCTTGGATGACAATTGAACTCATACGTTAAGGTCAGAACAGTTCGAGCAGAGGCCTTTCAGGGCGACATCCGCATGAAAGACGATGAAACCGGGCGGCAAATTCTCCGGCCGGGCCGGTACAGCCTCGACATCGTAGATGGCGCCGCAACGTTCGCAAAAAAAGTGGCTGTGATCCTGCAGGTTCGCGCAGAACCGGGTTGGCGCCCGGTCAACGTTGACCTGTTTCAGCAGGCCGCTGCGGGCCAGGGCTTCCAGGCTGTTATAGACGGTCGCCAGGGATATCGAAGGCATTTTTTGTCTTGCGCGTTCGTACACGTCCGAGGCAGTTGGATGATCCCTTTGTTGCAAGAGGATCGCCAAAATCTTCTCTCGCTGGCGGGTCAACCGGATCCCACGGGCGGCAAGAAGCTTAGAAATCCCGGCATCGTCCTCCACGAGTCACGGTCGCACCAAACCGGGTGAGATCAAGAATGATTCTAAATCGCAATAAGATTTCCCGCTCTGGCCTTTGACCGGGTCCTCTTCCGCGCTGCACCGCACAGGTGCAGGCCGAACTCGTCGCCACGGCGCTGCCGCGCGATAAATCGCCACCCCGACCTGATGATTCGCGCGCCCGACCGTGGGCGGACGCCTGGCGCGTAACGTAATAGCGCGTACCGCGGAACCGGTGGCACGCATTACTCGTTACCCGCCGCCAAGATGATGGATCACAATCGCGGTGCCAACGATAAGGGCGGTCAACGACGCCAGCAGAACGCCTGCGGCCGCCGTATCCTTGGCCGCGCGCGCCAGCGGGTGAATTTCCGGGTGCAAAAGGCTCACGAGACGCTCGATGGCGGTGTTCAGCGCTTCCGCCGTCAGGACCAGGCCGGTCAGCGTTCCGACGACCAGCCATTCGGCGTACCCGAATCGAAGGATCAAGCCGGCAATGAACGCTGAAGCGGTCCCGGCAAGGTGAATGCGAAAATTCCACTCCGTCGCGACCAGATGCCCGATGCCGGTGAACGCGTGTCCGAACGATCGCACCCGCAGCCTGAACCAGGGCCAGAACGAGGATTTCACCCGGTGCTCAATGTTTGGCGCGACTTACCCCTACAGGGGGCAGGCGGCTCCGAACCCGTCTTCCGCCCACCGGACCGTGCCGGGAACGGCTACTTGGAACCGGCCGGGAAATAGCTGCGAGCCGAAGGGCTGGCCGACGCTTCCGGGCGGGCTTGTTCCCGGCTTGCCTCATCCTTTTTCTTTTCAGGATTAGCTTCCGACTCCTCGTTGAGTTGCTGAATCTGGCGTACGGGGTGTCGTTCGCAGCCGGCAAAGGCAAAGGCGCAGCAGGCCGCCACAAATAGGAAAATCTTCATGCCAAACAAAAATCGATAAAGGACACAACCGCCTAATGATTATCGGCACCTGAGTCAACCGGGAAGATCGGGCTGCCCCGTCCGGCTGGTCAGGTTTACCGGCCCCGGCTCTCACCTATCCCCGATCGAGCGCCGAAAAAATTCTTTGTACCTGGCTGATTCTCGATTAACACAGGGGCCCGGACCGAACGCATGCCGAACAAGAAAGTTTCCTGTCTAACCGCCACCAACCTGGTCGTGGCCAACATGATCGGCACGGGCGTGTTCACCAGCCTGGGTTTCCAGGTGGCAGCGATCCGGTCCGATACGGCGCTGCTGGTCCTCTGGGCGATTGGCGGCATCGTATCGTTTTGCGGCGCGTTGTGCTACGCCGAACTGGCGACGGCGTTGCGGCGATCCGGAGGCGAATACCGTTTCCTGAGTTTGATCTACCATCCGTCGATCGGCTTCATCGCCGGGTGGATATCGGCTACGGTCGGCTTTGCCGCCCCGATCGCTTTGGCGGCAATGGCCTTTGGGAGTTACTTTCAGGCCGTGTTGCCGGCCGTTCCCCCGACGGTTTTGTCATTGCTGCTGGTATGGGTCATCACGGCCGTACACCTGGCCGGGATCCACACGGGGACAAGATTCCAGAACCTGTCCACGCTCATCAAGATGGCCCTGATTCTGGTCCTGATTATCGCCGGCCTTCTCATCCGGCCGGGGCAGCCGCTGCATTTCGGCGCCGCTCAGGAAGATCTCAGAGAATTGCTGTCCGGGCCATTTGCGGTGAGCCTGATTTACGTGATGTACGCCTACTCCGGATGGAATGCAGCGGCTTACATTACCGAAGAAGTTGTCGAGCCGGAAAAGAATGTTCCACGGGCCCTGGCGGTCGGGACCGTGGTCGTCACGGTCATTTACCTGGTGCTCAACTACATCTTCCTGCATACCACCCCTAAGGCGGCGCTGTCGGGCCAACTCCAGGTCGGCATGCTGGCCGGCCAGGCGATCTTCGGCACCTGGGGCGCCAGGATCGTCAGTATCCTGATCGGGTTCGGCCTGGTTGCGACCGTGGGAGCCATGGGCTGGATCGGTCCCCGGGTAACGAAGGCAATCGCGGACGATTTCCCCCGGCTGCATTGGTTGCGATGGTCGAGCCGGAATGGGACCCCCGTTTTAACGACGCTACTTCAACTGGCGATTGTGACCGCACTGATTCTCAGCGCGACGTTTGAGAAGGTGCTGGTCTACATCCAGTTCAGCCTGCTGCTCTCGTCATTTCTGGCCGTGCTGGGCCTTATCGTCCTGCGGATTCGCCGGCCCGAGCTTCCTCGTCCGTATCGCGTTTGGGCTTTTCCGATCACGCCGCTGGTTTTCCTCGCGGTCACCCTCCACATGCTCGTATACACCATCCGTGAGAGGCCGGTGGAATCGCTCTGCGGGGCGCTGACGTCGTGCTTCGGCGTTGTCGTGTACTTTTTGTGCCGCACGCCCGGCGCCCCCGACCCAGTCCTCCTCGCCGGCACCCGGAACCGGCGGGGCACTGATGCCCATCGCACCTGACCGGCGTCAGGGCCCCGCCCAGGCGCCGAGACGTTTTAAACCTCAGCACCCATCATTATGAGATTGACCGCTATTTTATCAGCGTTGCTGCTTGTGGCTTCCGGGTTGCGGGCACAAGAGGAGTTCCCGACCGTGGCGCCAACGCCGCATCCTTTCCTGACGGCCACGCCTCACCCGGCCGCCGCACCTGCCGCTACGGCCACACCTCTCGTGACCGCCGCACCTGGCACCCCGGCTGCGCCTCCCGTGACCGCCGCCCCTGCCGCTACGGCTGTGCCTTCCACAACCGTCGCCCCCTTTATCGTCACCCAACCGAGCCCGGCGCCCTCCCAGGTCATCCCGGAGCCTGACCGGCCAGTCCCCCCAGCCGGTGTGGTCGCACCGGTCGCACCCCAGTCGAAGACGAGTTTTGCCGATGTGGCCAGATACCTCGCCGGTCTGCCCGTCCCGGAAACCTCGCCGCTCGCACCACTGACGCGTGATCCGCAATGGATCGCGCACGCGAACGCCATGAACTCGGCCTTTGCAACCCTTGAGCAACGCCAGTTCGCCAATATCCGTCAGTGGCGTACTGAGGTCCTTTCTCCCGTCACCCAGGCGAGCCAGGCGTGCCTGTACCTGTTCAGCGGGCCGGACTTTCTCTACCCGAGCGTATTTTATCCCGATTGCCGCACTTACCTGCTGCAGGGGCTCGAACCGGCCGATCCGTTGCCCGACCTCTCGGCCATCCTTCCGGCGGCTTTGCTCGGTGCGGTACAGGATGCGGAGACCGCGCTGAACACCGTCCTGAATTTCAGTTTTTTCAAGACCAAGGACATGCGGGTAGACCTCCAGCGTGGACAGCTCAAGGGCGTCATTCCGCTGCTCTTTCTTTTTCTGGCGCGTTCAGGCAATGACGTTGCCGGGCTTGATTACGTAAGCGTTGACCGTGATGGCCACCTCCTGGACGGACGCGGGGGCGCGACCCGCGGCGTGAAAATCTCGGCTGTCAACACTAAGTCCGGTGCGCAAAAGGTAATTTACTATTTCACCGCGGACCTTTCCGACGACGCCCTGAAACGGAATTCCGGTCTCCTGCGCTTTTACGAGTCATTCGGGCACGCAAACGCGTTTGTGAAAGCGGCCTCTTACCTGATGCACGAGCCCGGTTTCAACGTGGTACGCAATTACCTGTTGTCGGCGAGCGCCACGATCCTTCAGGACGACTCCGGAATACCGGTCCGCGACTTCACGCCGGACCAGTGGACCCTGCGCTTTTTCGGCACGTACCCGGGCCCGATCAGCCTATTTGCCAAGTTCTACCAGCCCGAACTGCACCAGTACTACCAGGTAAGTTCGCCCAAACCACTCACCTTCGGTTTTGGCTACCGCTGGAGCCGCCACAACTCGACCTTAATCCTGGCGGTCAGAAAGTGAGCCGTTACCGTTAACCTGCCCCGGTTTCCGCGCCCGCAGCTACTCTGCCCTGGTTCGAATCGCTTTTGCCGCCAATGACGGCGAAGGCGTGGATCCGGCAAAGAGCAGCCGCAGGAAATGCGCATCGGAAAAGTCGGCGTTCCGGCCCTGGCGAATCACGATAAGGTTTTCTGAAGGAATCAGGAACATGCGCTGGTAACCGGATCCGATCGCCGCGACCATATCGCTCGGTGCGACGTGGCTCAGGCAAGCGTGCTGCCAGGCTTGTCGCTGCCAGGGTTGCTCCAGCACCTTCTCGACGTCCACCTCGCGCGCATCCGGATCATCCGCATAGCGGTTCAACCAGAAGCCCATGCCGAATATCGGATTCGCCTTGGTGCCATGAAAACATTCCTCGAGGTCTTGCAAGTGGACGAGCTGGCGGCCGTGGTACCGCCCCCCGGCAAGGATCAAACGGCCGAACTGGGCCCATTGCCGGGCCGTCAACTTGAAGCCGCTTGCCAGGAGCGGGTTGCCGGCAGCGTCCTTTCGAAAGTCGACTGAGCGGATCCCAAGCGGCCACAACAAGTGACGGGTCAGGTATTCTTCCGGTGTGGTGTGGCGCAGAGCCAGCTTGCGTTTGAACACCTCCAAAAAGACCTGCAACTGGCTGGGCCCGTACATGAAGGCCTCTCCCGGACGGCAGACGGGCGGAAGCCGGACGCTGTAAGCGTCCCGATCCGGAATCGACCGGCCGTGAAGAGCGAACACGGGTTCCAGACCGGCCGTGAAAGAGAGCAGGTCGCGGATGCGGATCTGCGATTTGACCGGGCTGCCCTCCCACTCGGGCAGGGTCCGGGCTGCCGGCTCATCCAGGTCCAGGATACCCTCCTGTTCGGCAATGGCCGCCGCGACGCACCAAAACCCTTTCGTGCCGCTGAAAATGGAGGTGATGTAACCAGGGCTGAAGCCGTTATGGTACGCCTCGTAGACGATACGGTCATCTTTAACGACCAGCAGGGACAAGCCGTTCCGCGATGCGGCGTAGGCGTCGGCCGCGCGGACGGCCGCAGGGTCAAGTTCCAGTGCGCGGGCCAAAGGCGCACCGCTTAGAGAGCAGAGGGTGACGAGAACGATCGCTAAGGTCTTTTGCATGCCGGAGAGTACGTCAGTATGTGGCTACAACCCGGAGGGAGGGGCGTTTAGCACTGAAGTTCTGCCGGACACGCCGCATAGAATCAAGCGTGAAAAGATCGATGGGGCGGTTGGTTTATTCGTGGGACGCGCTCCCCGGCAACGGCGAGAGCACTGGCAGTTGCGAAATGGCGGCGTAGTTTGGACCGACACGCGCCCGACCCCTGTGGCCGGGACGCCGTCTGCCGCCACCGACAATGCTGCTTCGCCTTTTCCTTGCCCTTAACCCGTCGCCGGAGGTGCGCGAACAACTGACCCTGGCGCAAACTCACCTGCGAATGGCCTTGGGGGAAGCGCTCGATCTGCAAGTCGCATTCCGGTGGACGCGGCCCGCCCAGTTTCATCTCACCCTCCTGTTCCTCGGCAACGTTCTCGACGACCAACTCCCGGTGCTCATCCGAGCCGTCCAGGAAGCGACCACCCCGGTGCAAGCCCCGTTTTCGTTGCGCCTGGATCGCTACGGCTGTTTTCCGGCGGTGAGCCGTCCACGCGTTTTTTGGCTTGGCATCCAACCATCCTCCCCCCTGAGTGAACTCCAGCACCGGCTCGCCGCCGGGCTTGCTCCGAAGTTTGGCCTGGATGCCCGCGACTTTGCCTACCCGCACGTCACGCTCGCCCGCTCCAGAACCGAACGTTCGCTCCCGCATCTGCAGGATTTTCTCCGGGGCCTCGGGTCGCCGGAAGGTTTTTATCCGATCTGGGAAGCGCAACGGTTGTCTTTGATGCGTTCGGTTCTTGGTGCAAAAGGTTCAGAATACGAAAGTGTGCAGGAGTTTCCATTAGGGTCATGAATGAGACGGTTCGTAACCAGGCCTGGATAGGTGACGCGGTGTTGTCTTTGTACGTGCGCGAATGGCTCTCGCCGTGCATCGGTCAAACGGTGCCAGACCGGAATGCGCTCCATGAACTTTTCACTTCCAACCAATTTCTCTCCGGTTTTGGTGAGCCGACGGCGGTTGAGGCTGAAATCGGCCGTATTTACCTCGAACAGGGATTACCGGCGGCCTTCGCGCATATCCAAGGGCGTTTTGCCGAAAGATTCCTCCGCACCGCGCGCAAATTGAGACTTCGGGTCAGCTCCCTTACGACGGCCAATCGTCCGCAGAGCACGCAAAAGACGATACATCCACAGATTACACAGATTGACACGGATTAAGGGCACACGGCGGGCACAGCGGGTTTGGCGGGCGCAACGACAGAGTTCACAAGGGCACACGGCGGGCACAACGTAAGAGTTCACACGGCGGGCCACGGCGAACACGGCGGGAAGACAGAATCATCCGGTCCCCGAATTCGGGCCCTAGCAAGGATTGCGCCGTCTTTGCCCCGGAGCGGCGGCGAGAGTACTTGGCACTAAAGTTCCCGGCTACCGCCAACCGCCGCTCCGGGGCAAAGACGGCGTAGATTCCCGGCGGGCCCAACCCGCAGCCCTCATTGGTGGCATTCTTCCTTCCGCCGTGTTCGCCGTGTGAACTCTTACGTTGTGCCCGCCAAATCGCCGTGCCCGCCGTGTGACCCGACACCCGACACCCGACACCCAGCGCTTACACCTCGACGGCGCCCGCCTTGGGAAGGTCGAAGTAAAACTCGGTTACCTTGCCCGGTTGGCTATGGACGCCGATTCTGCCCTCGTGGGCATGAATGATTTCCCGCGCGATTGACAGCCCCAGGCCCGCGCCTTCGCCGTTGGTGTTGGCGACCCGGTAAAACTTGTCAAAGATGCGGCTCTGCTCGGACTCAGGCAGGCCGGCGCCGAAGTTCGTGACGATAAACCGGACCGCGTTCGGCTCCGCCCCTTGCGCTCGGAGCGTAATCGTCGAACCGGGCGTGCTGTACTTGATTGCGTTCGACAGCAGGTTGGACAGTACGAGGCCGACCCGATCCCGATCGGCTTGCACCGGCGGCCACTCACCGTCGATCTCGACTGCCAGGGTGCGTCCCGCCGCGCGGATCGGTTCTTCAAATGCCTTTGCGGCGTCGGTGATCAGGATACGCGGATCGATCGACTTCAGGTCGAGCTGCGCTTTTCCGCTCTCTATCCTGGCAAGATCAAGCAGGCTCGTCAGGGTGCGCAGCAGGCGCTCGCAATCCTCACAGGCTGAACTGACCAGATCCTCCTGCGTCTGCTCCAGGGGCCCGGTGCTTTTTTCCAGGAGCAAGTGCAGCACCAGGCGGATATTCGTCAATGGCGTCTTGATTTCATGGCTGAGGGTGGCCAGCATGTCCGACTTCAGGTCGTCGAGCCACCTGAACCTCGTGACGTCCAACAGCATCAGGGCCCGGCCAAACAGGCTCCCGTCCTCCAGCACAATCGGAAAAACGCGGGGCAAAAAATAGTATTCCTGTTCGTTCAGACGGAACAGAAACGCCTGCTTGAGATCGATCAGCGTGTAATCGCGGCCGGTCACCAGCGTTTTAGCGAGGTGCCTTTCGAGGACTCCAGGGAGGCGTCCCGGCGAATCCAGGCCCTTGAGAAAACGTTCTGCCGCCGGGTTCAACCGTTGCAGGGCGTCGTGCCCGTCCAGGATGAAGAGAGGGTAAGGCAGGGTGGTCATCATCGCGCGAATGACCTGGTTCAGCTCGATGAACTTGCGGTCCGTCTCGCGGTAGAAGTTCCGCAGTTCCATGGCCATGCCGTTGAATTCGTTCGTCAGCTCGCCCAACTCGTCCGAGAACACCACCGGCAGATTCTGTTCAAAGTGCCGCGAGCGGAGTTCACGGATAGAACGGGTCAGGTTTCGGATCGGCATGATCAGCGATTGGCCGAGGCGGGCGTAGGTGAACACGAAGACGACCACGGCGCTGCTCATTGCAAGGACCAGCAGGCGGATGGAATCCTTGGCCTGCGCGTCAGCCTGGTTGTTGGCCGCCAGCATCTGCTGTTCATTCCGCTGCAGGATGTTTTCAGCAAGATTGGTGATCTGGAGGGTCAACTGGCCGGTCTCGCCGCGCGTCTCGCGGTAATGCGGGTTATTGGCGGCGAACTCGGCAAAGACGCGCCGGTAATTGTCGAAGTAACGGTTGATGACCGCCTGCAGGTCACGGACCAGCACGGTTTGTTCGGAATCATGCGCGTTCCGCCAAAGCACCGGCATGCGCTCGTTTACCTCCTTTTGGGCCTGGTCAAGCGGTCCCGTCTGATCGTAGGGAGGGTTAGGCCGGTCACCCCGGGAGTAGTAGATGTTCAGCCTGGCGGTGGTCACCCGGAGGAAATGACACACTTTGATGCTGTCGTAATTGTCCTTGAGAATCTTGTCAAAGGCGGTGCTGAGCGAATGGAAAAGGTAAACTCCATAGATCCCCACCAGGAGGAGGATCAGGAGCGTCGCCAGCAGGCCAAGGGTAAGTCGCCATCGTAACATGTCTGCAAAGAAATCGTGTGGAGGGCTCACGCCGGCAAATACAGACGATTGTGGGACTGCGAGCCCCCACACAATCTCTAAAGGTTCAGCCGTTTGCGTTTGCGGTAAAGCGTTGCCGGATCAATTCCTAATGTCTTGGCTGCGGCATCAAGGCTGGCGGTTTTGCGCAAGATCTTCCGGATGTGCGCTTCTTCCAGCGTTTCCAGCGTCACACTGGCTCCCACGATCGGGTCCTCGCCGTCGGCGTCGGATGATGCGGCCACCGGAATAAAATGCTGATCGATGACCTGGTCATGCGAGAGGATGACCGCCCGCTCCACGGTATTTCTGAGTTCGCGAATGTTCCCGGGCCACGTGTAAGCAACCAGTCGCTTCCTTGCTTCTTCGCTGAAGCGAACAGGTTCGCGCTTAAGCTGGGCACTGTAGAATGCCAGGAACGAATCGGCCAGAGCCAGCAGGTCAGCCTTACGTTCGCGCAACGGCGGGAGCTGGACGGAGATCACGTCCAGGCGGTAGTATAAGTCTTCCCGGAAGCCGCCTTTACGGACTGCCTCTTTCAAATCCTTGTTGGTTGCGGCAATGATCCGTGCGTTAGAAACCCGGGTCTTGTGTTCGCCCAGGCGCTCATACTGATGTTCATGCAGGAGGCGAAGCAGCTTGGGCTGGATTTCCAGGGGCAGCTCGCCGATTTCATCCAGAAAGAGCGTGCCGGATTCGGCCGCGGCAACCTTGCCCCAACTGTCGCGGATGGCGCCGGTGAAGGCGCCTTTGACGTGTCCGAACAACTCGCTCTCCAGCAATTCGCGCGTCAGGCTGGGACAACTGACCGTCACGAAGGGCCCCTCCGTGGTGGAACTGTGGGCGTGGACGAACCTGGCCAGGGCGCTCTTACCCGTGCCGCTCTCACCCAGCAAAAGGATCGGCGCCTGCGTCGGAGCAGCCCGGACCAGCACGTCATGGACGGCCTGCACCTGCGGGTCCTCAGAGATGATCTCCAGGTCAGGCGTGGCGCGTTGCACCTCATCCTGGAGCTCGTTAAGCCGGGTCTCGAGCCGGCGTTGTTTCTCCACCTTTACAAGCAACTGGCGGAGGTGCTCCGGCGTGAACGGTTTTTCGAGATAATCGAAGGCACCGCGCTGGATGGCGGCAACCGCGGAAGCAACGGTCGCGTAAGCCGTGAAAACGACGACCGCGACCTGCGGCGACTGCCGTTTGATCTGTTCGAGGATTTCCAGGCCATCCTCATTGCCAAGCCGGAGATCGAGAAACACCAGATCGTAAGCCTCTTCCTGCAGTTTCAGGAGAGCTACGGTGCCGTTATCAGCGGTATCTGCCTGGTGGCCGGCAGCCTTGATCGCCACCGCCGTTGAGGTGCGAATCGACTTTTCGTCGTCGATAATGAGGACGTTCATGAGGTGCCCCGGGTTTTCGTGCCCACGAGTGCCGCGACGCAACGATAAGCACTAGACGTGCCCGACCGGCCACCGTTACACGCACATCACGGGTAAGCAACGCGTAGCGGGTTTCGGGCACACAGCGGGCACAGCGGGTTTGGCGGGCACGACATAAGAGTTTACACAGCGAACACGGCGGGCCACGGCGGGAAGATTAAATCATCCGCAGAACACGCAGAAGAACGCAGAAAAGGGGAAACATCCACAGATTGACACAGATTAAGAGCGGGCGGCAATTCTAAGGTTGACACTCGCACCCATCCCCCATGCTGCCGCTCCGAACTCCGAACTCCGAACTCCGAACTCCGAACTCCGAACTCCGAACTCCGAACTCCGAACTCCGAACTCTTTCCCCCTCTTTCCGCCGTGTTCGCCGTGGCCCGCCGTGTTCGCCGTGTGAACTCAGTCGTTGTGCCCGCTTTCTCCCGCCGTGGCCGCCGTGTGCCCGACACGCTGCAAAATGCATTCGCGCCCGGCGCCCTCCTGCATCTTGCAACTCGGGATCAGGCGGGCTTCTTGGTCAGAGTCTCCCGGACTTCAGACAACTTCCCGGCCGACCCTAGTTTCTCGTTCTTACGGGCAATGAACTTGGCGTATTCGGCCACAAACGTCTTGCCCGGCGGCCGGAAATCGAACATCTCGGGGTGGTCACGGAAAAATTCCCGGTGCACCCGCGTCCAGACCAGCCGCCCATCGGTGTCAATGTTGATTTTGGTGACGCCCAATTGGGCCGCCGGCAGGTATTCATTTTCATCGACCCCGCGCGCCTCCGGGTCCAGCTTCCCGCCGGCCGCATTGATGCGCTGCACCTCCTCGGTGGGTACGCTGGAGCTGCCGTGCATGACCAGCGGCACACCGTGCAGCAAGCGCTGCAGTTCGCGCAGCACCTCAAAGTGCAGGCTCTGTTTGCCCTTGAACTTGTACGCGCCGTGGCTGGTACCAATGGCGGCCGCCAAGGCATCGCAGCCGCTCTCGTTCACGAACTCCACCGCCTCTTTGGGGTCGGTCAGAAAAGCACTGCCCTCCTCGACCTGCACGTCTTCTTCCACGCCGCCCAACCGGCCCAACTCAGATTCGACGCTTATGCCTTTGGCATGCGCGCGTTCGACGACGCGTTTGGTGATGGCCACGTTTTCTTCAAAAGGTTCATGGCTGGCGTCGATCATCACCGAGCTGTAAAAGCCCGAGTCGATGCAATCGTAACAAGTGGATTCATCGCCATGATCAAGGTGTACGGCAAAGACAGCTTCGGGGTACATCTGCTCGGCCGTGCGAATCAAGGCTTCCAACATGCGTTTGTCGGCATACTGGCGCGCGCCCTTCGACAACTGGATAATAAAGGGCGCCTGCGACTCCATGCACCCCCGAAACAACCCCAGGATCTGTTCAAGGTTGTTGACGTTGTAAGCCCCGACTGCGTACTTACTGTACGCAAGCTTATAGAGATCAGCAGTGGTGACGATCATAAACTTGCGACAAGTAAAGGCCGGACCGAGCGCTTGTACAGGGCAATCCACGCAGGCGTGAACTCCTGAGGCGGCCCGCACGATCGATCCTGCCAGCCGCAGGTTGTGCTGCGAGCCCGCAAGCGCTATCAACCAGCATGCGGATCCTACGCGTCGAAAGTGAGGCCGAAATCGACGGAAATCAGCTGGTGGGTGCACTTGCCGACCTGGGCGTTAATCCATCCAGTTTCGAATGGGAATTTTCCAAGCTTGAAGTTGGGGATTTCCACATGCATTTCGAACGCCCGGACGGGGGTGCCGGCGTAGCATTCTCGATTCACTCGGGCGCAACCCACCACGACCCACACGAACATGAGCATGAGCATGAGCATGAACATGAACATGAACACGAGCCTGCGGGTGCTTCTCCTGCGCATGGACAACCGGGCAACGGCCACGGGTCCCACGCCCATGACCACGAGCACGCCCACGGCCATGGTGATGGCCACCGGCATTCCGCCGGAGTGGCAGAGAGGAACAGTCCCGCGGACAGCCCTGATTATGATCTCGATGCCTTGCGCAGGCTGGTTCAGAACAGCGATCTTTCCGGCCGCAGCAAGGAGATAAGCCTGGGCTTACTGGCGCAATTGGCAACGTCTGCTCCGGCCGCACCCGGCACCGGGACAGCCGGAGGGGGCCGGGGCCATGCCTTGTCTGAGGCAGAGCTCTCGTTGCTTGCGCAAACGGTTCTCATCGCGGTGGGGGTCGACCAACTCGGGATCGACCGGATCGAAATTGCGCAGGCAGCCGAAGCCGGTCGCGGGTCCGGCAGCGCCGGCGCACACCAATCCACCATTTCGCTCGATCCGGTAATAACTGCCGTGCAAGCGGTATTGCCCCGGGGTGAACTGCCCGCCGGACTGCGCAGCGTAAAGTCAGGCATCGGCTTGCCGGTGGAAACGCGCGCGGCCGGTGACGGCGGGGCCGTCCGGGTTTCTTTGCTCGAAGGATAAGGGAGCCGGGACCGGGAACCGGCGGGTTAACCCTACCCGCGCGTCTGGATTTTTCCGGTGCAAAAAAACGGGTTGCAGTCCAGGTGCAATGTGTGGACGATTTTTAAGTATGAGCACCGCGACTGTAGAGAAAGTCTCTCAGCTTGATCAACTTAAAAATTTTACCAAAGTCGTTGCCGACACCGGCGACTTTGAGACCATGCGGGCTTACAAGCCGCAGGATGCCACCACCAACCCGAGCCTCATTTTTGCTGCGGCACAAAAACCCGACTACGCAGAACTCCTGGAACGGGCCATCGCCGATTTGAAAAATTCGCCCCTGAACGGCCATGCCAAGGTTGACGCCGCCATGGATAACCTGCTGGTCAATTTCGGGGTGGAGATTCTTCAGATCGTACCTGGCCGCGTATCGACCGAGACCGACGCGCGCCTCTCGTTCGATCGTGAAGGTTCTATCAACAAAGCGCGGCAGCTCATCGGTTTATATGAGAAGAAGGGCATTCCGCGCGAGCGAGTGCTGATCAAGATCGCCTCGACCTGGGAGGGCATTAAAGCTGCCGAGCAACTGCAGAAAGAGGGAATCAACTGCAACCTGACTTTGCTGTTCTCCTTTCCCCAGGCCGTGGCATGCGCCGAGGCCGGTGTCCGCCTGATCTCGCCATTCGTGGGCCGGATTTACGACTGGTACAAGCAAAGCACCGGCAAAGAATACCGGGGCGCCGAAGACCCGGGCGTGCAGTCGGTCAGCAAGATCTACCATTACTACAAAAAATTCGGCCACTCGACCGAAGTCATGGGGGCCAGCTTCCGTAATACCGGTGAGATCGTGGAGTTGGCGGGATGCGATCTGCTCACCATCAGCCCCAACCTTCTTGAACAACTGGCTAACAGCAGCGACCCGATCGAGCGAAAATTAGACCCGGAAAAAGCCAAGACGGCCAATCTTGACCGGGTCACGTTCGACGAAAAAACGTTCCGTTTCGAGTTCAACGAAGACCCGATGGCGGTGGAAAAGACGGCGGAAGGCATCCGGAAGTTTTCTGCCGACATTCGTAAACTCGAGAAGATCGTTGAATCCAAACTCTGATTAACATTTTACTCCGAGCGGAGTTGTGGGGACAAGGCCGGCGGCGACGCCGGCCTTGTCTTCGCTGGTGAGATTGAGGCCGGGATCGTGGCTGACGGTTCTGGCGGGTGATGGCCGGGCAACTATGATTCAGCCCGGTTCAATCGATTGATGACGGCCTGAGCAAACTCCTTGGTAGATGCCGTGCCACCCAGATCGCCGGTGCGTATCTTATCTTCGTTCAGCGTCAGGTCGATTGCCTTGCGCATTCGATCCGCGAGGTCATTTCGAGCGACGTGATCCAGCATCATTGCGGCCGCGAGCATGACCGCCAGCGGGTTGGCAATTCCCTTGCCTGCAATGTCCGGAGCAGAGCCGTGGACCGCCTCGAAAATGGCCGCGTCAATGCCAATGTTGGCGGCGGGTGCCATGCCGAGTCCCCCGACCAGTCCGGCAATTTCGTCCGACAGGATATCGCCGAACAGGTTGGTCGTGACGATGACGTCGAATTGCCATGGGTTCAGCACCAGCTGCATGGCGCAGGCATCGACGATGCGTTCCTCCATCGGCATCTTGCTTTCGTAAACTTTTCCCACGTCGCGGGCGGTTTCCAGAAAAAGGCCGGTCAGCGCTTTCAGGATGTTAGCCTTATGCACCACGGTCACTTTTTTACGGCGGTTCCGGATCGCGTACTCGAAAGCGAATTCAACGATACGCCGGCAACCTACCCGGGTGTTGACTCCGGAGCCGATCGCAACGGCGTGAGGATCGTCGCCGATCGGGATGTAGTGCTCGAAGCCGACGTAAAGGCCTTCGGTGTTTTCTCGCACCAGCACCAAGTCGATGTTTTCATAGCGGCCGCCCGGCGTCAACGAACGGGCAGGCCGAACGTTGGCGTAAAGGTGGAATTCTTCACGCAACCTGACGTTTGATGACCGGTAGCCACCTCCAACCGGTGTGGTGAGCGGACCCTTCAGCGCCAGCCGGGTACGGCGAATACTGTCGAGGGTGGGTTGGGGCAGCGGATCACCGTGGGCTTCAACTCCTGCCATCCCAGCCTTGTGCTCTTCCCATGCAAACGGGGCGCCCAGGGAATCGAGCACCATAACAACGGCATCAACAATCTCCGGGCCAATGCCGTCACCAGGAATCAAGGTAGCCGGAATTACCTTCTCTCCAGCGGATTGCACGATCTTAGTGTTGCAGGTTTTGAGGCGAAGAAAAGAAAGTTCGGAGTTCGGGGTTCGGGGTTCGGAGCCGTCGTGGGACCGGGTCCGATTTCCCCTGAGGGTCAGGCTCACACGGCAGGAAGACCGAATCATCCGCAGAACACGCAGAGAACGCAGAAAAGAGAAACATCCACAGATTACACAGATTGACACCGATTAAGAGGAGCGGGAGGAGCGGGCGGCAATTTTAAGGTTGACACTCGCACCCACCCTCCAGGATGCCGCTCCGAACTCCGAACTCCGAACTCCGAACTCCGAACTCCGAACTCCGAACTCCGAACTCCGAACTCCGAACTCCGAACTCCTTCCCCCCTCTTCCCGCCGTGGTCG